>JBPCLD010000001.1:0-4650 GCA_051003655.1 Candidatus Limnocylindrales bacterium
CTCTTGCCGCCGGCTACCAGATGGCGGTGCTTGCGTCGATTGCCTCGAGCCAGGCCTTGACATCGGCCACGAAGCGGCCCGCCTGGGCGCCGTCAGTCGCGCGATGATCGAAGCCGAGGCAGACGTACATCATCGGCCGGACGCCGATCAGGTCACCGCTGGGCGTGCTCACGACGACGGGGCGCTTGACGATCGACTCCATCGTCATGATGCCGACTTCGGGCGCGTTGATGATCGGCTGGGTGATGATCGAGCCGGTCCACCCGGTATTGTCGAGGGTGAAAGTGCCGCCCTGGATATCCTCGAGTCGGAGCTTCTGGCCACGGGCTCGATCGGCGAGGTCGCGGATCTGCCGATTCAGGCCGTGGATCGACAACAAGTCGGCGCCCTTGATGACCGGCACCACGAGCCCGTCCTCGACGGCCACCGCGACGCCAAGGTTGATGGCCCGGCGGAGCCAATGGCCCTCTTCTGTGTAGTGGGCATTGAAGTCAGCGTGCTTCTTGAGCGCATCGACCGTCGCCTTGGCTACGAACGCGTCGTAGGTTAGGCTGATGCCCTCCTGCGCCTGATAGGTGCCCTTGGACTTGTCGCGCAGCGCGACGACGCCTGACATGTCGATCTCGATAACCGTGTAGGCGACCGGCACCTGGAGGGCCTTCGTCATCTGCGCGGCGATAGCCTTACGCATCGGCGAGGGCTGCTTCAGCGAGTCGCCCTGGGCGACCGGCGAAGGCGCCGAAGGTGCCGGCGGGGCCGATTGAGCAGCTTGAGCCGCAGGTCCCGCCTGCGGTGCCTGGCCCGCCGAAGGTGGCGCTGCAGCCGCGTTCGCGCCCCCGGACTCCACGAACTTGAGCACATCCTCGCGGGTCACTCGCCCGGAGTGGCCACTGCCGGCCACCATCGCCAGGTCCACGCCGTGCTCGCGTGCGAGACGCCGCACGGCAGGGGTGGTCGGGCCCTTGTAACCGTCAGGGCCTGCGGCGCCGTTGCCGCCCGTCTTTTGAGGCGCCGCGACGGCCGTGGCCGCGGAGGCAACGGGCTGAGCGGTCGGCTGCTCGATTGATTGCGGCGGTGGAACCGCGGGCGCCGGCGCTTGTGTAGGTCGCTCATCGGAGCCGGCGGGACCATTCCCGCCCTCGGTCGTCGCAGGCCCGGGCTTCTCGTCGACTGTGGCTTCTGCATTCGCAGCTGGCGCCGCCGTCTCAGGCGCCGCCGTCTCTGCCGTCACCTCGGCACCCTCGCCGACCGCCTCGATGACGGCAATCTCGGTGTTGTTCGGGACCGTCTCGCCTTCCTGGACCAGGATCTCGGTCAGCGTGCCCTCATACGGCGACGGCACCTCGGCGTTGACCTTGTCGGTGATGACCTCGACGATCGGCTCGTACTTGTCGACGTGGTCGCCCGGCTTCTTGGGCCACTTGCCGATCGTGCCCTCGGCGACGCTCTCGCCGAGTTGCGGCATCTGGACCTTGGGCATCTGGGGATGTCTCCTGGACTTCGCCGAGTGCTACCTTCGCGCCATAGTGTCACCCATCGCGCGAACGAGCGTCCACCCGCGACGATCCCGAGTGGAATGATCTGGACCGAGTTCGAGGCTGCTGCTCCAGAGCTCGCCGCGGCGGGTCGTGAGCGTTTCCAACGGACAGGGGTGGCGCTGCTCGGGACTTTGCGTCGCGACGGGTCGCCTCGGATCAGCCCCGTCGAGCCCTCCTTCGTGCTGGGGCATCTGCTCTTCGGGGTAATGCGGTCGAAGAAGAGCAGCGACCTTTCGCGTGACGCACGCTGCACGCTGCACAGCTCGGTCTCCGATCCAAATGGCACGGAGGGCGAGTTCAAACTGTTTGGCCGCGCGTCGCTCGTCACCGATGCCGCGTTACGTGACGGCGAGTACGAGGCTTGGTGGAAGTCCTACCCGCCTGAAGCCGCGCGCTTGTACTCGCTGGACATCTCATCGGCTGCATTGGTTGAGTGGCACTTCGACGCGATGAGCATTGAGGTGGTCAGCTGGTCGGAGCGTGCCGGCTTGGTACGGAACAGCGCTCGCTACCCGTAGATCGCGCGGGCTAAACGCCAACAAAGCGGGCGATAAGTGCCCGTGAAGCGGTCGCAGCGACGACCTCAGCCATGGACGACCAACGCATCGGAAGGACCGTGCGCGCTTTGCGTCGCCGACGCGGTTGGCGCCAACTCGACTTGACAGCCGCGGCGAAGTTCTCGCAGAAGACCGTTTCACGCACGGAGCGCGGTCACCTTCCCGCGACGCACGTGCTGCGCGCGATACTTGCGGCGCTGGATGCATCGTTGGTTCTGGATGTTCGCTGGCGCGCCGGCGCGCTCTATCCAGGGCGTCTCGCAGTGGTCGCCCGATAAGCCAAAAGCAAGTGTCCGGTAAGCCGGCCACGTCACGCTTCACGCATGGACGACCAGCGCACCGGCCGCATCGTTCGTGCGCTACGCCAACGGCGTGGTTGGCGACAAGCCGATCTCGCGGCCGCGGCGGGATGCTCGCAGAACCTCATCTCACTCGTTGAGCGCGGCCATTTCGACCGAATCGCACTCCGGACTGTGCGCAGGATCCTGGCAGCGCTCGACGCCGCGGTGTTCGTGGAGCTCCGCTGGCGTGGCGCCGCTCTCGATCGACTTCTTGACGAGGGTCACGCATCACTCGCGGGCGCGGTGGCCGAGTGGCTACGCGGCAAAGGCTGGCAGGTCGAATTCGAAGTCACCTATTCGGAATTCGGCGAGCGTGGATCCTTCGACCTGCTCGCCTACCATCCCGTGCTGTCCATCCTGCTTGTCATCGAAGTCAAGACCGATCTGCCGTCGGGCGAGGCGACCCTTCGCAAGCTGGATGAGAAGGCCCGACTCGCTGCCAAGGTTGCACGCGATCGCTTCGACTGGCGAGCACGCTCCGTGTCCAGGGTGGTTGTCATGCCTGAGTCGAAGACGCTCCGGAGGCGCGTCAGTCGACATTCGGCGCTGTTCCAGGCCGCACTGCCGGCCCGCAACGTGGAGATCCGACGCTGGCTAGCACGACCGTCAGGCCAGCTAGCAGGGCTGTGGTTCTTCTCAGGTAGAGATAGCGGGGTTCCTATTTCGACAATACGCCGCCGGGAGCGCGTAAGACGCCCGAATTCGGTGCCTATCAACCCTCTCGTGGCTGCTTGATCAGGAATCAGCACATAGGCGGAGATAGCAACCTGGCAGGCTCTAGATGAGAAGAACCTAACGGTAGAGCGTGCGCGGCGCGGCGAGGAGCGGCCGTGCGCCGGGCGATCCGGACGACGCGCGGGCGGGGCAACCTAATAGGCGGCGAGTCTCCGGACGGCGTCTGCGATGCGGTCCGGGCTGGGCATGTACCAGTCTTCGAGGACATGGTTGTAGGGCACGCCGGGTACGTCCGGGCCGGTGACGCGGACTATGGGGCCGTCGAGGTGATCGAACGCTTCCTCGGCCAGGATCGCTGATATCTCCGCACCAAAGCCGCCGAACCGATTGTCCTCGTAGACGATCACGGCCTTGCCGGTCTTGCGGACGCTACCGAGAACCGTCTCGCCATCCAGCGGTCGAAGCGTGCGCAGGTCGACGACCTCAACGGACACGCCTTCGGAGTCGAGCAGGTCTGCCGCCTCCAACGCGTAGTGGGCCATTAACCCGTAGCCGATGATCGTGACGTCCGACCCCTCTCGGGTGACCTTGGCCGAGCCGAGCGGCACCGTGTAATCGGAGTCGGGCACTTCGCCGCGCACGGACCGGTACATTTTCTTGTGCTCGAAGTAGAGGACCGGATCGTCGTCGCGGATGGATGAGCGGAGCAGCCCGCGGGCGTCATACGGCGTCGACGGGATGACCACCTTCAGCCCTGGGATGTGGGCAAAGAAGGCCTCGACCGACTGGCTGTGATAAAGCGCGCCGTGCACACCACCGCCATACGGCGAGCGGAGCGTCATCGGCACCGAGAAGGCGCCGTTCGAGCGGTAACGCATGCGCGCCGCCTCGGACAGGATCTGGTTAAACGCGGGAAATATGAAGTCGGCGAACTGAATCTCGGGCACGGGCCGCATGCCCGCCACGGCAGCGCCGATCGAGACTCCCACGATCATCGACTCGCTCAACGGGGTGTCGAGCACACGGTCTCCACCGAACTCGTCGTACAGCCCGTCCGTGGCCAGAAAGACGCCGCCCTTCTTGCCGACATCCTCGCCGAGCACGACAATCGACTCGTCGCGCCGCATCTCCTGGGCCAGTGTGTCGCGGATCGATTCGATGTATGTCATGACGGCCACGTCGCTACTCGCCGCCCTTCAGGATGCCGAAGGGCCCACCGTCGCCTATGAAGCGGACGCCACTCCACAGCGGATCGTCCATTCGCGCCGGTGGCTCGTTGGCGTAGACATGGCTCTGGGCTGTTGCGGGATCGGGATCCGGCTGAGCTTCGGCCCAGTCGGTCGCGTCCTCGACCACTTTGCGGGATTCGGCCAGGATCGCAGCCTCGCCCTCTTCGTCGATCATGCCCGCGTCCCGAAGCTGATCGCGGAACATCGGCAGCGGGTCTTTCCCCTTCTCGGATTCGAGTTCCTCGGCGGTGCGGTACTTGGTCTGCTGGTCGTCGGAGGAATGGGCTGTCAGTCGGGAAACCTTGGCCTC
>JBPCLD010000002.1:0-4007 GCA_051003655.1 Candidatus Limnocylindrales bacterium
TGTCCGGACGGATTCGGTACGTAATGGACGACGGCACCGAGGTCATCGGTGAGCCCGGCGACCACCTGCTCATCGAGCCCGGCCACCCGGCAGAGGTGGTAGGCGAGGAAGCCTGCGTCCTCATCGAATGGTAGATCAGCCCCACGTCGCAACTTGACCTAATGTTCGGCTGCGGAGCGTTAAGTCCCCTTTCCCTGCCAATCGGCTGCCTTGCCTCGCGCTCTCACGCTCAGCCGGGCACGGGTATGGCTCAGGAACGTTGGTCGCAAGGCACGGATCCCCGCTTAACGTTCCCAACGGAGGCATAAGACCACTTCGAGCCGACTCGCCGCAGGCAAGCGATATTTAGTGGGCTCGCGTAATATTCGCTGGTGCGCGATACAAAATCACCAGCCCCGAGTCTCGACGATGTCGCCCATCGCATCTGTTCCGCGTTCGAGCCGCGCCTCGGCACGTCCGTGTGGCCCGTACAGGACATAACCCTGGGACAGCTGAAAACACTGTTCATGATCCGCGCCCAGGGGCCGCGGTCGATTGGTCGTATCGCCGAGGCGTTCGGCATCGGTGCCGCGGCAGCTTCGGGCTACGTCGAACGGATCGAGCGTCATGGCCTCGTCGAACGGCGACATCGGACTGACGACCGGCGCATAGTCGAGTGCCACCTGACGGAAACCGGCCAGAGCATGCTTGACACCCTCGCCGGTATGCGCGTCGACGCGGTGCGTCGTGCACTCGATGTCCTGAGCGCCGACGAGCTACGCGACTTCGACAGACTCTTGTCGGCGATTGCAGCACGAAGAACGGACGCCGCGGCATGAGCGCGATCGAGGTCCACGACCTCAAGCGCGATCCTGCTCGGCGCCGCAATCGTTGCCTTCAATCGTCAGGAGTAGCCGCCTAATGACCGTAGTTGCCGCACAACCTGACCTCGCCCTATCCGTCCGCGACCTTCGCAAGAGCTACGGCTCGCGTCGCGCGCTCGACGGCCTGGATCTGACGGTCCCAACGGGCGTCGTTTACGGCTTCCTCGGTCCCAATGGCGCCGGTAAGACGACGACGATGCGCCTGCTGACTGGACTGCTGCACGCGGATGGCGGCACGATCGAGATCCTCGGCCAGCCATACACCCGAGGCGATCGCCGCATCCTGTTCGATGTCGGCGCCCTGGTCGAGAACCCGTCGTTCTACCCGTACCTGTCAGCGCGGGCGAACCTGCGCGAGCTCGCCGCGAGCGGCCCTCACACAACCCGAGCCCGAATCGAGGAAGTGCTAGAGCTGGTCGGCCTCCGTGACCGCGCAACTGAGCCGGTATCCCGGTTCTCGTTGGGCATGAAGCAGCGCCTCGGAATTGCCGCGGCCCTGCTCAACGACCCCAAGCTTCTTCTACTCGACGAGCCGTCGAACGGCCTCGACCCGGCCGGTATCGTCGCGATGCGCGACATGCTCCGGCACCTGGCGTCGATCGGGAAAACGGTGTTCGTGTCGAGCCACCTGCTGGGCGAGGTGCGCCAGATGGTCGACATCGTCGGCATCATCGCGTCGGGCAAGCTGGTCCGCGAAGGATCAATGAGCGACCTGCTCAGCAGCGAAGGCGTAGTCCGTGTCCGAGTGCGTCCTGACGACGTCACCCGCGCGTCAGAGATCCTGGCGCCGCGGGTCGAGAACGAGGCAGGCGTCTCGGTTAAGGAGGACGGCTGGCTGTTGGTGCACGTTGAGCCCGAGCGAAGTGAGGATGTCGCCAGGGCCCTCGCCCAGGCAAGCATCTACCCGTCCGAGCTCCTCATCGGCAGCGATCTCGAACAGCTGTTCCTGAGGCTGACCCAGGAGTCTGCCCACGGCGACCCCGACGGCAGCTTCGCGCCCATCGACACGGTCGGCGCCGGGACGGAGAGCAGGTCATGACACTCTTTCTATCGGCCGTGCGCAAGCTTCGTCGCCGAGCGGCGACCATCGTCACCTTCGGTCTGCTGGGCGGGCTGCTGACGCTGATCATCATCGGCACCGCCGCGACCGGCGGCGGCGACGGCGGACCCGGCGGCGGCGGTGACCCGGGCTTCGACCCGCTCAGCCTGGTCACGTTCCCGACGGCCTACCGACTCGTGCTCGAGTTCATCCTCCAGATCGGCGGTCTGTTCGCCCTGATCTACGGCGCGGCGATCGCCGGTTCTGAATGGTCGTGGGGCACACTCAAGGCCGTCGTCGCTCGTGGCGAGAGCCGCAGCCGATACATGCTTACTCTCTTCGCAGCGATCGCGTTCGTCATCGTGATCGGCCTCCTGGTCACGTTCGTGATCGGCGTGGCCGCGGCCGCCCTTGGGGCGACGATCGCCGGAGTGTCGCTAGACGGGATTGGCAACACCCAGGCGCTGCTGGACCTGGCGGAGCCGTTCAGCCGCGGTCTGGTTGGGATCATCACCCAGGGCGCCCTCGGATTCGCCATCGCCACCCTCGCGCGCAGCCAGCTGGCCGGCATCGGCGCCGGCATCGGCCTCTACTTCGGGGGCCTGTTCGCAACGATCTTCCTGCCGGATATCGTCCGTTACCTGCCTTTCCAGCTTGCAAGCGCGGCACTCGGCAGTGGCAGTTTCGGCGAGCCACCTTCGCCCTCCGACGTCCCGCCGGACATGGCGATACTCCTGCTGCTCGTCTGGCTTGTTGGCTCGCTCGTCGTCGCGGCTGGGTTCGCCGAACGCGCGGAGATCACCGGCTAGGCGCTAGACGGTCCCGCTGAACGTGTCGCAGGCCGAAGGAGTGGCGGCGCGGTAGCCGGCCCCATACCAGTTCTGCCGCTGTTCCGACGAGCCGTGCGTCCAGGTTTCAGGTGACACCTGGCCCTGTGCCTGGCTCTGGATCCGGTCGTCGCCCACGGCCCGCGCCGCTTCGAGGGCGGTGTTGATCTGTGCCTGTGTGATCGGCTCGAGGTAGCCCGTGTCCACCGCATTGGCCGTCCAGACACCGGCATAGCAGTCGGCCTGGAGCTCGACTCGCACAGCGTCGCTCTGTGGCCCGGTCACGCCACTCTGGGCGCGCGTCAGCACGCCCGTGAGGTTCTGGATGTGGTGGCCGTACTCGTGGGCGACGACGTATGCCTGGGCGAGGGGGGCATTCTCGGCGCCGAGCTGGGTCAGCACGTCGAAGAAGCCGAGATCGATGTAGATCGTCTTATCCGCAGGGCAGTAGAAAGGCCCGACCTCGGGACTGGCCTGACCGCAGCCAGTGTTGATGTTGCCGTCGAACAGGGTCGTCACAGCCGGCGTATAGGTCATGCCCATGCGCGGCATCTCGCTCTGCCAATAGGCCTGGATGCTGTTCACGTAGCCCACGATCCGGCAGTCGAGATGGGCGTTGGCGTCCTCGCCCGTCTGGCATTTCTGGGCGAGCGCCTCGCTGCCAACCTGTTCGCCACCGTTGTCCACGTTCGATTGGGTCCCGCTACCGAGCCCGCCGTTCACGACGAATAGCACGATGACGACGATCACGATCAGGACGATCACCCCGATGCCGCCGCCGGTCGGGATGGCCATTCCCCCACCGCCATTGCCGCCGCCACCGCCGCTGGGGAGGCCGAAGCCACCCGGCAGCCCTAAACCGCGCCCTGAGCCCCCGCCCTGGCCGCGCATGTCTTTGACCTGCCCTGGATTGAGTCGAGCACCTTTTCTGAATGTCATGGCGACGAATGGTGACTATCCGGCGCCGTTTCCCCAATACCGTGGAGCCACGACAGCGTTGCAGTCCCGATAAGCAAGCGACGCGCTACGGGTGGCTGACTGGGCCCACCCGTCAAATGTGCCGCATGTCGACGGTATGCGGGTCACGGTCGGTTCCTCGTTCCACTACGACCCGCGCAAGGCTGCGGCCACGCTTGATTCGGAGCCTGGGGCTCGGCGATTCGGGCTGGATTGGCCTGCCGACCCGCGTAGTGTTGGTGGGCCGAACAAATGACGGACCGCGGCCTGGAGCTCACGCGTCGCGAGCCGGTCAGCCGACGAGGACGGCGTCTCCCACAC
>JBPCLD010000003.1:0-5534 GCA_051003655.1 Candidatus Limnocylindrales bacterium
CAAGCCTGGCGCTGCCGCACGACGGGTCGCTGATCAGGACGTCGGCCTCGATTGGGCTTGTCACCTATCCGAGTGACGGTCGCACGTGGGCCGAGCTGTTCCGGCGCGCGGACCTTGCGATGTACGAGGCCAAGCGCCGCGGCCGTGACCAGATAGTCCATTACGGGCGCGACGCAACCGCCCCCCCGCAGGCGGCCGGCCGTGTTGGGCACGCGCCTGCGGGCGCGGCGCAGCGAGATTCCGACCTGAACGGCAACCAGGCCGGACCCATCCCCGCCGGTCCGCCGCCGACGCCGCGCCCTACCACGACCGCTGTGGCGCCGCGGGCGATGGGCCCCGGTGTGCCAGCGCAGGCCGCGGCAGTGCCGGTTGATATCCCGCCTGAGTCGCCGCGTCCCGCGCCGTGGGAGACACGCGGCGGCTGAGTTGCGCAGCCTCAGGTGGCGGAATGTCAGCAAACCGGGCCGCGGTGAGCCTGCGATGTAGCATCTCGCGGTGAGCCATCCCCGCCCTGCGCGGAACGCCGGTTTCGGCACGCGCGCCATCGGCGCCGCTACCCGTGCGCCGCGCGTGGAACAGACGCCAGATTCCGTCCCCATCTACCAGGCAGTCACCTTCAGCGCCGAGGACTCGGCAGAGCTGGGCGACATCCTGGACGATCGAAAGCCGGGCTACGCCTACTCGCGCATCGATAACCCCACCTCCACCGCCCTCGCCGACGCGCTGAGCGAGCTGCATGGCGCGGATGCCGGTTTCGTCTTCGCAACGGGCATGGCCGCCGCGCACGCGATGTTCCTGGCGCTCGTCGAAGCGGGCGATCACGTCGTCGCTTCCTCGGCTCTGTACGGCAGCGTCCAGCATCTGCTCGAAAACACCCTCGGCCGACTTGGGGTGGAGGTGACGCTCGTCGACGTCTCCGACCACGACACGGTCGAGGCCGCATTCCGGCCAAACACGCGCCTGCTGCACGTGGAGACCATCGCCAATCCGACCATCGTGGTTGCCGACCTGCCGGCCCTGGCCGAGATTGCCCATCGCCACGGGGCCGTTCTGACCGTCGACAACACGTTCGCCTCGCCATACCTGTGCCGGCCGATCGAGCTTGGGGCGGATCTCGTCTTCGAGTCATGCACCAAGTGGATCGGCGGCCACTCCGATGTGCTGGGCGGGGTCGTGGTCGGGGATACTGCAAAGCTCAAGACGGTCCGCCGGGTCCAGATCGACACCGGCGGCAGCCTTGCGCCATTGAGCGCGTTCCTGATCCTGCGCGGCATCGCGACTCTGCACGTGCGCATGGAGCGCCACACCGAGAGCGCGCTGGCGGTTGCACGCGCTCTCGAGGCGCAGGAGACAGTCCGCCAGGTCTACTACCCTGGCCTGCCCAGCCATCCGCAGGCCGCAGTGGCGCAACGAGTCCTGCGCGCCGGCGGTGGGATGCTGGCTTTCGACCTCGGCTCACGCACCGTGGCTGCGTCCTTCCTGGATGCTCTTACCCTGCCGCCGCGCACGGCGTCTCTTGGAAGCGTCATGACGATGGCCGTCCACCCACCGTCGACCACGCATCGCCAGCTGGATGAGGCCGCATTGGCAGCTGCCGGGATCCGTGAGGGCCTCGTGCGCGTCTCTGTCGGGCTCGAGGATGTCGATGACCTGATAACAGACTTCGAGCACGGCCTGACCGTGGCTCGGACCGCGGTCGCCGCCCCATCGGCCTAGAGCGACTCCTCGCCAGCCGGACAAGAACTCACCGGGAATAGCAACCATCGCCTCCATCACCCTGGGATCACGTCGCGCAGGCGGCGCCCTCAATCCGCTCGGGCGTCTTGGTTGGTATGTCTGGCGGACCCTCACGAGCATCCGCTTCGCCGTGCTCCAGATCAGCGTCGTGGCCGTGGCGGGCGTGTTCGGGACCGTGCTCCCACAGCTGCCTGCCTTTGCCCTGCACGACGCCCAGGCGTATGCCGACCAGATGGCAATGATCGAGGCTTCTTATGAGCGCCTATCGATCCTGGGGCTGAATGTCGGCCCGCCGGTGGTCGACGTGTTCGAGCGGCTGGGGTTCTTCAGGGTCTTCTCGGCGCCTTGGTTCATCATCCTGCTGACCGTGCTCGTTGTCAGCATCGTCGTCTGCACTCTCGCTCGGACGCCGGCGATGTGGCGCACCGCGCACAAGGTTCGGATCGTCCAGGCAGCGCCATTCTTCGACCTGCGCCTGTCCGAGCGCGCGCGCTTCACGAAGGCTGACGACCAGGCGGCGGACGAGCTTGCGGCTGTTCTCCGCGGCAAGCGCTTCAAGGTCCGCGAGGCCACCGTCGATCCACCGCCCGGCTCTGACTCGGCGCCGGAGCGCCACGTGTACGGCGACCGGAACCAGTACATGAAGCTGGCAACGCTCTTCACGCACCTCGGCTTGATCCTGTTCCTCGCTGGCGGGGCCGTGACAACGGTCGCTGGCTACGAAACGGTCGTGTTCCTTGGCGAGGGCCAGACGGCGCCGGTCCAGGCCGTCGGCACGCCGGACAACCTGCTGGTAAAGAACGTCCATTTCGAAGCGCCGACGCGCCCCGATGGGTCCTTCGCAGACTTTCGCACCGACCTCGCCGTGTACCGCAACGGCCAGGAGGTTGCACGCAAGATCATCCGCGTCAACGACCCGCTCGAGGTCGATGGCTACGTCTTCCACCAGAACACGTTCGGCCCGGCCGCCGACCTCGCCATTCGCGATGCTGCCGGTCAACTGGTGTGGGACGGACCGGTGTTGCTCGCCGGCGAGCTCGGCGGCCACCCGCAGGGCTTCATCACGATCCCGGGCTCCAGCCTGGGCCTGCTCATCGTCCTCGACAGGACTGCGACCGGCATCCCGTCGCTGATCCTCACCGGCCTCGGCGAGACCGCGACCGCCGATAGCAACATCGTCTTCCTCCGCGCACTCGGCCTCGGCGCCACCAGTGAGCCGGGGACCACCGCCGGCTATTCCGTCACCTGGGACGCCGCGGCCGCGTACACCGGCATGGTCATCAAGCGCGATCCCGGCCAGGGCCTGATCTGGATCGCCTACCTGTCACTGATCACAGGGCTCGTCCTGACCTTCTATTTCCCGCGCCGACGGGTGTGGGCTCGTCAGCACGGCGACCACCTGGAGCTTGCCTTCCTCGGCGACCGCTACGTCAGCAGCGAACACGAGTTCGGGGCCCTTCTGGACGACCTCTCGGTCCGATTACGTAACCAACCTGAGCGTCGTTTGCAACCGGTTTCGAGAGGTGGGTCGGCGTAGACTTTCCAAGGCCGTGCGACGCCCATTTCGGGCCGCGCCCATGCCAAATGGAGGGAGTATCGGCAATGGTCATGGACGTCGCGGAAACGCCGATCGCGCACAGCAACAGCGCCGCTTCCGACGCAACGGCCAACGGCACCGGGCGCGCCTCTTCGCGCGCTGCCGCTGCGGCCAATAACACCGCTCCCGGAGGCGGCATGACCGCGCGTCAAACCACGACCAGCGCGATCTCGAGCCACCGCGTGGCCTCCACCCAGGACTACCTGGAGCATGCCGGCGCCGAGATCTACGGCCAGTACGTGTTCGGTGAGGCGGCCCAGCGGCGGTACCTCGCCAAGCCGATCTTCGCCAGGCTCCGCCGAACCGTTGCCGGGCTGGAGCCGTTCGACCAGGCTATCGTCGACGCTGTCGCCCACGGCGTGAAGGAATGGGCGATGGCGCACGGCGCCACTCACTACACGCACTGGTTCGTGCCTATGACCGGCTCCACGGCCGAGAAGCACGACTCGTTCCTGACACCGACCGGTGAGGCACAGACGATCGCCGAGTTCTCGGGCAGGAACCTGCTCCAGGGTGAGCCGGACGCGAGCTCGTTCCCATCAGGCGGGATCCGGGCGACATTCGAAGCGCGCGGTTACACGGCCTGGGACGTCACCTCGCCGATCTTCCTCCAGGTCGAGCCCAACGGTGTCACGCTCACGATCCCAACCGCCTACGTCTCGTTCACCGGCGAGGCGCTCGATTACAAGATCCCGCTGCTGCGCTCGCAGGACGCGCTGGGCAAGCAGGCACTGCGTGTGCTGCGCTGGTTTGGAAACAGCGCCGCGACGCGCGTTTTCACGAACATCGGACCCGAGCAGGAGTACTTCCTCGTAGACCGCCGGCTCGCGGAGCAGCGGCCCGACCTCGTCCTGACCGGCCGCACGCTGTTCGGCGCCCCGTCGCCCAAGGGCCAGGAGCTGGAAGACCAGTATTTCGGCCCAATTCGCGAGCGGATCCTGGCGTTCATGATGGACCTGGACCGCGAGCTGTGGCGCCTGGGCATCCCGGCCAAGACACGCCATAACGAGGTTGCGCCGGCGCAGTTCGAAATGGCCCCGGTCTACGAGCCAACGTCTGTCGGCTCCGACCACAACATGCTCGTCATGTCGACGATGCGCAAGCTCGCCCAGCAGCACGGGCTGATGCTGCTCATCCACGAGAAGCCGTTTGCCGGCATCAACGGGTCGGGCAAGCACAACAACTGGTCGATGTCGACCGATTCGGGCGAGAACCTGCTGGACCCGGGCAAGGATCCGCACTCAAACGCCCAGTTCCTGGCCTTCCTGCTCGGCGTGATCCGCGCGGTCAACGTCCATTCGGATCTCCTGCGGGCGTCTATCGCCGACGCCGGCAACGACCATCGCCTCGGCGCGAACGAGGCGCCGCCGGCGATCATGTCGATCTTCCTCGGGTCGCAGCTCGAGGACGTCATCCACCAGATCGAGGCGGGGCCGGCGTCCGCTTCCAAGGATGGCGGCCAGCTCGACCTTGGCGTCTTCTCGCTGCCAGGCCTGTCGCGTGACGCCACCGACCGCAACCGAACCTCGCCGTTCGCTTTCACCGGCAACAAGTTCGAGTTCCGCGCGGTGGGCTCGTCGGCGCCGATCTACTGGCCGCAGACGGTGCTCAACACGGCCGTCGCTGACTCGCTCAGCCAACTGGCTGACGAGCTGGAGAAGCTCCAGCCGCAGGACTTCGATGGGCTCTCGGAAATCCTGTCCGAGATCGCCCGGGGCGACAAGCAGGTGCTCTTCGAGGGCAACGGCTACTCGGCCGAGTGGCACGCCGAGGCTGAGCGACGCGGTCTGCCGAACAGCAAGACGACCGTCGACGCGTTGCCGGCGCTTGCCACCGCAAAGGCGAAGAGCGTCTTTGCGCGGTTCGGCGTGCTTTCGGAGCGCGAGCTCGCCGCGCGCTATGAGATCGCCTGGGAGCGTTACGTCAAGGTCGGCGACATCGAGGCCAGCGCCGCGCTGGACATCGCTCGCACGATGATCCTGCCGGCGGCCATCCGCTACCTGGGCCAGCTGTACTCCGTAGGGCCTGCATCTCGCGCCGTCCAGGCGCTCTGCTCGCAGGTCGGCGGGCTCATCGATGAGCTCAGCGCCGCAATCAATGACCTCGAGCACGCGCAGCACGCCGCGCACGAGGCCGGCTCAGTGCAGGACGAGGCGCGCGCGTTCGTCGACCAGGTCCTTCCGGCCCAGAGCGCGCTTCG
>JBPCLD010000004.1:0-4961 GCA_051003655.1 Candidatus Limnocylindrales bacterium
GTGCCGATCGGCGCGGTCCACGAAGCGCGCCACAGCTCGCGAAAGGATCCGCGGGCGTCGTCATACGCCGGCAGCGTCCGACGGACGACTCCCCCCAGCGGCGTATCGACCCAGACGTCGACCATCCACTCCTAGCATAGGCCGTGAACGGCAAACCGTAGACTGGGGCGCGTGTCTGCTGATACCGATGGCGGCCGGTCGATGCGCGTGCTAGTCACCGGCGCCAACGGATTCGCCGGTCGCTGGCTGACCACGGAGCTTGATGCAGCGGGCCACGTGGTAGTTCCCTTCGGCCCCGACCTCAGTGTACGCGATGCCGGTGCGCTGATCGAGGCGGTCGCGGACGCTCGACCCGACGCGGTGGCTCATCTCGCCGCCGTTGCTTTCGCCCCTGACGCCGCAGCAGCGTCCGAAACGGCGTTCGAGGTCGCAGTGCGGGGAACCCTCAACGTCTGCGAGGCGGTCCGCCAACAGGCACAGCCGCCAGCGCTGTTGGTGACGAGCTCATCCGAGGTCTATGGGCCGCCCGCGCCGCATGAGCTGCCGTTGACCGAATCTGCCGTTCTCCGGCCGAGCACTCCGTACGCCCTCTCAAAGGCGGGCCAGGAGTCTGTTGCCCTGGCCTATGCCGCCCGCTATTCCCTGCGTGCCGTGGTGACGCGATCGTTCAATCACGCCGGTCCGGGGCAGCGCCGCGAATTCGTGGTCCCCGCACTGGCGACCCGCGTGCTGGCCGTTGCGAACGGCGATGCCGCCGATGTGCCCGTGGGCAATCTCGATGTCCGTCGGGACATATCCGATGTACGCGACGTAGTACGCGCCTATCGCCTGCTGCTGGAAGGCATGGTCAAACAGGCCCTCGGCGGTGGAGGCAGCGTGGTCAACGTCAGCTCGGGTCGATCGGTATCCATCCGTCAGGTCCTCGAGGAGCTGTGTCGTCTGGCAGGCATCGAGCCGACGCTGCGCGTCGACCCTTTGCTCGTCCGGCGTGAAGACGCGCCCGATATCCGCGGCAACCACGCGCTGCTCACCAGGTTGACCGGCTGGCAGCCCGCCTGGACGTTTGATCAGACGCTGGCCAGCGTGTGGAGCGACGTATCCCCGACTGAGCCGCCGCAGCGAGCGGCGACGGTCAGATGAACCGCTAGGTCCGGCGTGGTTCGCAGGCACACGACAGCGCTGAGGGCGGCGCTGATGACAGCCGACTTTCTCGGCGCGGTCGCCCTGTTCGTAGCCCTGTCAATCGCGCGCTATGGGTCAGCGTGGCAAGAGGCTTGGACTCGACTGGGAGGCAGCCCGTGGTTTGCCGCGGCCGCATTCGGAGCTGGCTGGGTGGCGCTGGTCTGGTTCGGCGGCCTGTATCGCGTCCGCGCCCGCTGGTCGGTGCGCAGCGAGGCGATAGGCCTGCTGCGGGCAACCGCCGGGCTGCTCCTGGCCACCATCACCGTGCTGTTCGTGATCAGGATTTCCGATGCCAGCCGGCTGCTCATCGGCGTCTTGTTCATTGCCCTGGCCGTCAGCGCCATTCTTTCGCGCGCGGCGTTGCGATCGGCCTTCGACTGGCTCCGCCGCAGGGGCTATATGACGCGCAACGTCCTCGTGGTCGGCGCAAACCCTGCGGGGCAGGACTTTGCCGACCTGATCGAGCGCCATTCGGATCTCGGCCTGACGGTGATCGGCCACCTCGCGGGGCCGGACGAGGTTGCCGCCGGCCTGACGCGACCGGTCATCGGGCGACTCGACGAGATCGAGACGGTCCTCCATCGCGAGGTGGTCGACCAAGTAGCGGTTTGCCTCACCGGTTACTGGGCTGGCACCCAGTTTGCGATGTCGCACAGCGACGACTGGCGACACGTGGCACCGACCGCCACTGCCGGTGCAGACCTGACCGAGTTCCGGCTGAGTCACGACCTCTATCACCTGCCCGTGCCTGTCGTCGCTGCCGCGCAGGATCCCGGTGCGCCGCGCCTGCTCGATCGTCCGGAGATGGCTCCGTTCAGGGTGGGTGGGCGTTACGACCGGCCCATCCCTCGCCGGCTGGCGGAGGAGGCGGGGATTCCGCGAGGCACGTTTGCAGTCGCCAAGCGCATGACCAACACCCTCTTCCAGCGCGACGGCCCGGAGGCGTTCTCACAGCCGGCACAAGCGTCCCTGGAAGATTTCGCGGCGCGGGAAGTCCGTCCGCTTATCTTCCGGAAGCGCGCACCGTTCAAACGGCGCGAGCGCGCGTTGATCGCGGGCGCCAGGATGCTCAAGCTGCGGCCGCTGGTCGGCGGGCTCGAAAGGCGCCGCGAGCGCCTCGTCCACTTCGAACCAGAGTTCGGGAACCTCGTGTTCCGGTGGGCAGTGAGCGTCGTGAGACCGCGCTACCAGGCGGTCGAGTCGTTTCCCGAGTGACGTCGCCGGCAAGTCCGTGGCGCTTCCGGTTCGAGCCGTCGACGTCGCTCCCGGCATTGGCCTGGGTCGCCCGGATCAGGAACCTGGTCGTCCGGGTGAGCTGCGGCCGGTCGGTCAACATGGAGGAGCACGGCTTCTTCGAGGGGACCTGGTCGGGGCCACCCGGCCTTGAGGCCGTCGCACGGGCGTCGACGGTATTCGGCTCAGGCATCGTCGTCGACGGTCGCGAGCTCATCGTCGTCCCGCCCGCTCATACGCTCGAGCCGGTCTACCTGGCCAATGAACCTGGCGGCACGCTGGTCATGTCTAACTCGCTCGTCGGCGTCCTCTGTGCCACTGGGCGCGAGCTCGAATCCAAAGCCTTGTACCCACCAATTTTCGGGACGAGCAACCGGGGTCTCTCGCATGCTGTGCAAAGCATCCCGACCACGACCGACCCGATCACGCTCAACTACTTCGAGAACATCCGCGTCAACCTCGACGGCTCGACTACCGAGCGTCCGAAGCAGCGGGATGAGCCATTCGCGAGCTTCGACGAGTATCGGGACCGGCTGGTCAGCAACCTTCGATCAGCGTTCGCGAACGCGCCCGAGTACGTGCCGGCGGTGGCGATGTCGGCCGGTTACGACAGCACCGCCGCGGCAGCGGTCGCAGCTCAGGCAGGCTGTCGGAAGGCGCTGACCTTCCGCACCGGATGGGCTTGGGAGGGCTATCACGGCGATGCAGACAGCTGCGACGTCGCCGCCGATGCGCTCGGCTTGGAGGTACAGCACTTCGACCGGCTGGCCTACCAACACCTTCCCGATGCGCCTGAGGCCGAATTCCTCGCCACAGGCATGACCGGCGAGGATGTGGTCTACCGCTCCATGGAGCATGCTCTGCGTTCGACGATGATGGTGTCGGGGTACTGGGGCGGCGCGGCATGGCGCGGCATGGACCGGGCGAACCTGAGCCGGGTCGATCTGTCCGGTGCTTCGCTCGGCGAGTTTCGGCTGCGCGTCGACATGATCCACGTGCCGCTGCCCTATATCGGCGGGCTCCAGCAACAGTCGTTGTCGGTTTTGAGGTCGAGCCCGGAGCTGCGGCCCTATTCCGTTGGCGGCGTCTATGACGAGCCCGTCGCCCGGCGTCTGGCCGAGGAGGCGGGCGTGCCGCGTGGGAGCTTCGCCGTCGAGAAGCTAGCCGTCAGCCAGCGGCTCATCAATCACGGGCCCGAGGCGATGTCGCCTTCCGGCCGCGCATCATTCGAGAGTTTCGCCGGGGCGGAGACCCTTGCCAGGCTGCCCCGCAAGCAGGTCATCAAGCGTCGGCACCGGGCGGCGATCAAGATCGCCAACGCCCTCCACGCGGGTCGGCTGGTTGCCGGGCTCGTGGAGCGGAAGTGGCGCGTGGTTCATTTCGAGCCCGTGCTCGGATCGCACCTGCTGCGCTGGGCCGTGCGGCAGATCCGGCCACGCTACGCGACCGTGGCCGCGGCCGCTGATGGACCGACGGCATCAATGGACGCCGGGTCGGCCCCGGCCACCACTTTGCCTCCTGCCAACGCCGAGGAAGCCGAGGGAGCTCCCGTCAGCGGCTGATCAACGCCGCAAAGGCTTCCGCCTGAGGACGGAACGCGGCCTCTACGCTCTCGTCCGGCAGGCCCTGGGGCCTGACCGGCGTCCGGTTGGCATCAACGACGTAGATGCGGCCGCCCTCGCCTTCGCGCACGACATCGAGCTCCCCGTAATCGAGCCCGATCGCGTTCGCGAACAGCAACAGAAGCGCGACCTCGTCGTCGGAGAAGAAGTTGGCGGTGATCTTCGGGATAGTCAGTTCAGGGCCCTTGAACCACTGTGGGTAAGGCCGCCACTTCTCGTAGACCAGGATGATCCGGCCACGCAGGATCACCGGCCGGATCTGGAGCACGCGGTCGCCAACCCGGGTATCGACCAATCGCTGGTAGACCATGCCGGGGACGCGGCGCAGAATAGGGCCCTCCGCCACCCGTCCACCGCGCGTGCCGTTTTCGTCGGGTTTGACGACGATCGGACCCTCGGTCGTCAGGGGATCGACAGCGATCGAGTAGCCACTGACCTCCGACCAGATCCGGTCTACGGTGGCCTTGGAAATGTCCAGGCAGCGAGCATTGAGCGCGCTGTCTGGCAGCGACCTCGCTGCCGCGGCCGAAAACCAGGTGCCCGTGTCCCACGCGATCGTGAGCCCCGCCGCAGATGGGTCGAAGCCGACGCGCGCCCCAAGTCGGCCGACCACGTAGGCGATCGACGCATTCGGCTCAGGGCGCATCGGGTAGAAGTTGATCCGCGGGGCATCCGCGGCGACCTTCTGGTTATGCCCGGTCGCGAATCTTGTCGCGCGAATCCACCGTCTGAGGCGCCGCAGTCCGATCCGGCCGCGCCATGGATCGGGTATCGCACGAAAGAGGCTTGGAGTCCTGGCCACGGCGACCGAGTCTAGCCCGCGCCTATCATCTGGCATCGTGGCCGCTGGCTGGGACTTCACCTATCGCCCCTCGGCCAAGCTGCCGCCGCTTGCCTGGATCGCGCGTGTCGAAGGTTCGACGG
>JBPCLD010000005.1:0-5197 GCA_051003655.1 Candidatus Limnocylindrales bacterium
GAACCCGTCGGCGGCCACGCGCCTGAGTGGGGCGCGGCAGCCGCCGAGATGCCCGACGATTCGCCGCTGGAGGGTCCGGCGCTGGCCCCCTACGCCCAAGCCGCCGACGAGGGCGACTAACGCAGATGCTCCAGGTGCGGCGTCGAGCGTGGCTGCTCGCGTTCGGTGTCGCGATCGCGCTGGCCGCCGCGACTCAAACCATCGACCACGCCAGAGCCGCGGCCGAATGCGCCGTCCGCGCTGAGTACGAGCTCATCCTCTGCATTGACGGGCCTGATCCGTGGATCCTGCCCGCATTGGGCCTCGCCATCGTCGTTTTGTCCGTCGCGATCGGAATGGAAATCGGCCGCCGCGGCGATCGTCGACACCGTTTCTCAGCATCGCCCGGGCTTCGGCGGCGCAGTCAGCGCCTTGGGCGCGAAACGACCCCCGACAAGCTAGCTCGGCTTCGCTTTCGGGCTAGGCCCCAGCTGCAGACCGAGCTCGGCCAGTTGCGCCGGCTCGACCGGTGAAGGTGCGCCGAGCATCAGGTCGCTGCCGGTGCCGGTCTTCGGGAAGGCCTGTACCTCGCGAATGTTGAGCTGGCTCGTGAGCAGCGCGGTCCAGCGGTCGATACCAAGCGCGATGCCGCCATGCGGTGGCGCCCCATATTCGAACGCGTCCAGCACCGCGCCGAACTTGTCACGCATGCCCTCGATCGTGTGCCCCATCAGGGCGAACGAACGCTCTAGCAGATCGCGCTTGTGGATGCGGATTGAGCCGCCGCCAAGCTCCCAGCCGTTCAACACGAGATCGTGCTGTAGCGCGCGGGCGCGGCCGGCGGGATCCTCAGGCGAGGGTCGCCCAAGGTCGCCCGACGCAGTGACGAGCAGCTCCTCGTCCTCCGGATCGACCCCGCTGAATGGGTTGTGCGTCGCGTCCCAGCGCTTGTTGTCGGCGTCCCACTTGTACATCGGGAAGCTGTAGACCCACACGTAGGACAGCTCGGTGGAGTCCGTCACGAGGCCCAGACGCTGACCAAGCTCGGCACGGAGCTCCCCAAGGACTTCCTGGGCGACCATGTCCGCGTCGGCGACGATCAGGACGAGATCGGTCGGCGACGCCCCGGCCGCCTCAACGATCTGCTCGGCTCTTCCCTCGCCCAGGAACTTGAGGATCGGTGACGAAACGGCGCCTTCGGCACCGACGGACATGTGGACGAGACCTTTCGCGCCGGCGCGCTTGGCCCTCTCTGTCAGCTCGTCGATCTGCGAGCGCGAGGCGCCGCCCATCCCAGGCGCCGCCATGCCGAAGACTCGCCCGCCAGCCTCAACGACCGAATCGAACACGCCGAATCCACTTCCCGCCACGACCTCGTGGAGGTCGCGCAGCTCCATCTCGAAGCGAACGTCCGGCTTGTCCGAGCCAAAGCGATCGCTCGCTTCGCGGTAGGAGAAGCGCGGGAACGGCGTCCGTCGGATGGGTCGGTCGGGAACGACGGACCGCGTGACCTCGGTCACCATCGCCTCGGTGAAGGACATGACGTCCTCCTGCGACACGAAGCTCATCTCCAGTTCGAGCTGGGTGAACTCAGGCCCGCGGTCGGCGCGCGAGTCTTCGTCGCGCATGCAGTGGGCGATCTGGAAATAGCGATCGAACCCAGCCACCATGAGGAGCTGCTTGAGCTGCTGCGGGCTCTGCGGAAGGGCGTAGACGTTGCCCGGCTGGACACGGGAGGGAACGATGAAGTCACGCGCGCCTTCGGGCGTGGACTTGATCAGGAGAGGCGTCTCAACCTCTACGAATCCATGCCGATGGTGGACGTCTGAGAGTGCGCGCAGCAGGTGAGAGCGGGTAACTAATCGCCGATTGATCTGCTCCCGGCGCAGGTCCAAATAGCGGTACTTCAGGCGCAGCTGCTCGTCGGCGTCTGTCGCATCGTTGATCGGGAAGGGCGGCGTTTCGGAGGTCGACAGCACCTCGACCGACGTGGTTTGTACCTCCACGTCACCAGTCGCCAGCTTCGGGTTCTCTGTCCCCTCACGACGTGCGGTGACCGTCCCGGTAACGCGCAGGACGAACTCGTTGCGCACATCAGCGGCAATCCTGTGCGCGTCAGCAGCGTCCGCGGCGTCGACGACGACCTGGGTGAGGCCGTGTCGGTCACGCAGGTCTAGGAAGATCAGTTGCCCAAGGTCGCGTCTGCGATGGACCCAGCCGGAAAGCATGACTTCGGCGCCCGCGTCGGCCACGCGAAGCTCACCACAAGTGTGTGTGCGGTAGGCGGTGGCCAACGTCGTGCGGTCGTCGTCGCTCATGGGCCGGGTATCGTAATCGGGAGCGCGCTAGTGCGGCTCGCCCGAGTCACCGTGACGATGGCTCGCATGGGCGCGCAGGAGCTCCCGCGCCAGGTCGGCCAGGTTTACGAGACGTTGGGTGCCGGCCTCCAGATCGCGCAGCTGGACCTGCCCGTCGTCAAGCTCATCCCCGACAACGACCGCAAAGTGGGCCCCATCACGCGCCGCTCCCTCGAGCTGGCGGCTGAGCCGTCGCGGGGCGAGGTCGGCCGTGGCGGAGACGCCGGCTACCCGCAGATCCGTCGCCAGTCGCAGGCGAACGTCCGTTGCCGCTGGATCCGCGCCGACCACGGCCGCGACAGGGTGCCATCCGATTTCCGGCGAAGCCTGCGCAGCGGCGGCGATGCGGTCGATACCGAGTGCGAAACCGATGGCCGGAGTTGGCCGCGCACCGAAGAGCTCGAGCAGCCCGTCGTAGCGCCCTCCCCCGCCGAGCGCGGATTGCTGGCCTTCGGCTCCGCGCTGGTACAGCTCGAACGCCGTTCGCGTGTAGTAATCGAGCCCGCGCACCAGCCGCGGCGCACGCACCACGGAGACCTGGAGCGCTTCGAGGTGCGCGAGGAGCGAGTCGAAATGGTCGCGGCAGGCAGGGCACAGGAAGTCGTCAAGAGCCGGCGCGTCGGCCAGAACCTCCGTCACGCGCGCATCCTTGGAGTCCAGGACGCGTAATGGGTTCGTCGCCAGCCGGCGTCGCTCGAGCTCAGGCAAGGTCGTCTCGAACCGCTTCAGATAATCGGTCAGTGCGGCGAGATACGACGGGCGGCATTCCGCGTCGCCGATCGAATTCAGATGCACCTCGACGTTGGCGACGCCAGCCTGGTGGACATAGCGCAGGGCGAGCTCGACGATCTCGGCGTCGATCGCTGGTCCCGGGTCGCCGATCGCCTCCACGTTCCATTGCCAGAACTGGCGGAATCGGCCGGCCTGCGGTCGGTCGTAGCGGAACATCGGCCCAAAAGTCGTCAGCCGGACTGGTTGGGGCAGGGTCTGCATGCCGTGCTGGACGTAGGCTCGGGCGACTCCGGCCGTGGCCTCGGGACGGAGCGCCCAGCGGTCCTCCTCCGAACCGGGCGTGCGGACGCGGAAGAGCTCCTTCTCGACGATGTCGGTGACCCCGCCGATGCCACGCTCGAAGACAGCGCTGTTTTCGAACATCGGCGTCTCTATCGGCTGGAAGCCGTACAGCTCGGCCAGCTTACGGGCCTCATCTTCGAGCCGCTGCCAGACGGCCATCTCGGCCGGCAGGAGATCGCGAGTGCCTCTGGGCGCCTGGAACTTGGGCATCGCCGCGAGTCTAGTGGGCGCTATAACTGCGAGCGTGGAGAAGGAAGCACGACCGCCGAAGCACAGCGCCATCGTCATCCCCTGGTTGAAGGGGCCGATGCAGCGCTTCGTGTTGAAGAACTGGACCGCCATCACCATCGGCAGTCGGATCTTCTCGTGGCGGGCCCTCGACACCGCGGAGCTCGCCCACGAGCTGACTCACGTCAAGCAATGGAAGCACTATGGGCTGTCGTTCATCGTCCGTTACCTGATGGAGTCGCGGCGGGCCGCGCGCGGCGGCGGCGACCGATATTTCGACAACAAGTTCGAGAAGGAGGCGGCCGAAGCCGGTGAGAAGGCGCGCAAACGGGAGAGTGGCTAGGCTCAATCGATGAACGCCGCGAGTGCATTCACCAGTTTTGGTCGCGAGGGGTTGCAGTTCCTCGTGGACCTCGCGCTGAACAACGAGCGCTCGTGGTTCCAGCCACGCAAAGCCGAGTACGAGCGCCTGCTCAAGGAGCCATTGGAGGCCCTATGCGTGGACCTGGCGGCCGAGTTCAAGCGCCGCGGGATGCCACTGCGTTCGGATCCCAGGAAGTCACCTTTTCGCATCTACCGCGACACGCGCTTCGCGAAGGACAAGTCGCCGTACAAGACGCACGTTGCTGCGAGCTTTCCGTGGGTGGGCGAGGGCGAGGCCACGAGCCCCGGTGAACCCGAGCGGCACGGCGGCGGCTACTTCCACATCTCGCCGGAGGGCAGCTACATGGGCGGCGGCATGTGGCACCCGGAACCAGCTCGGTTGGCGGCCTTCCGCCGTGCCGTGGATCAACAGCCCGAGGTCACGATGGCCGCGCTCGAGGAGCGCGGGTTCCGCGCCCGATTCGAGCCTGTCCACGGTGACGCGCTGAAGCGCATGCCGCAGGGCTACCCGGCCGACCATCCACGGGCCGACCTGCTCAGGCTGAAGGACGTCACCTTCGGCCGCGAGCTGTCCGAGAAGGAGGTTCTGTCGTCTCGGCTGCCTCAGATCCTCGCCGACGACTTTGCGGCGGCCGTGCCGGTTATGAGGTTCCTGGCTTCTCTCGAGCCGTAATCGGCCGCAGACCCGTCCCCGCGGGCGGCCCTTCCGCAGGCCCACTTCGCGGGCGGCCCTCGTTTCACCCAGTGGAAGTAACGGCCAAGAAGCCAGGCAACAGGACTCGCGGTTGGCTGTGTGTTTCCTCCGACGAAATAGCCGGCCAGGATCACCGTCGAATCGCCGTCTCCCGGGCCAGTTGGACCGCCAAGTTGGCTTTTACTTTCACCCGGTGAAATACCCGGGGAAAACGGCGTTCGCTGGGTGCCCGCGGGTTCCGGGCGGCGCCTCAGCTCATGTCGCGCTGAACCGTGTGAACGTCCTTCACCTGCTCGATGCGCAGCAGCACTCTGGCCAGTTGCGCCACCGACGAGACCTGGAGCGTCGCCTGGAACGTGGCGGTGTGATCGGCGTTCGTGCGAACGTTGGCGGCAATGATGTTGACCTTGTTCTCGGCCACCACATTGGTGATCTCGGAGAGCAGGCCCGGTCGGTCGTACGCCTCGACGCGGATCGCGAT
>JBPCLD010000006.1:0-10177 GCA_051003655.1 Candidatus Limnocylindrales bacterium
AGCACCAGCCCGATGAACGCGATCAGGGCGATGACAGGCGTGGCGAAGATCAAGGCGGTGCGCCTATGGCCCAGGTAGGCCTGGCCGAGGCCCGGGAAGATCGTGCTCAGGACAGCGGCAACGGCACCCGATCTATTGGCAACGACGGGCGTGCGTATTGGCTGTGTTTCGGTCGTTTGTGAGCTCAAGCGGCGTGCGCCTCCTGTCGTTCACTCTAGTCGACCTGCCTGTGACGTGCGGCGATAGCCCGGCGTTCCGTGTAAGCGCCTGACAGGGCGTTGATCTCTGGCGTCACCGGAAAGTAAGCCCTGGGGGGACCGATATGGCATTGCCAGAGGTGGGGTAGGTGACGACCATCGAGGGGTGCCCAAGTCCTTGATACCGCGCCTGCTCGCGGTCCTGCTGGTGTCCGCCTTCGCGGTGGCACCGGTAAGCGCGGCCGTGCCCGCGGTCACCCTGCCCCAGGCGCCTAACTGTCCGATCTTTCCGAGCACGAATGTTTGGAACCGGCCGGTGATTGGCCTCGCCGTGCGGGCAGACTCGAGCCGGCTCATGGAGAGCATCGGCCTCGATGCCTATCTCCATCCTGACTTCAGCTCGATCACAGGTGGCAACTACGGAATTCCGTCGGCGACTTAGCGGCGACTTAGCTCGGAATCCTCGTCAGCGCGGTCCCAATCTGCGCCGCCACTGTGGCGTTGTTCTCGATCAGGGCGAGGTTGGCCACGACTGATCGACCATCTGTCAGCTCGGCGACGCGCGCCAGTACCCAGGGTGTGGCGGCCGGCCCGTGAATCCGGGCGGCTTCTGAATCCGAGATGGCACGAGAGATCGAGGCCTCCGCCTCCTCACGCGGGAGCGCGGCGGAGGATGGTATGGGTACGGCCACCACGAGACCTGTCGAAAGGCCGAGCCCCCAATGAACATTGGCCAGATGAGCTGCGTCGTGCGCGTCGCGAACCGATCCGCCCAGCGTCCGGCCGCTCTCTCGGGCGAAGAAGCCCGCCAGCTGCCGCGTCTCCCAACCGACGATCGGCACGCCGCGCGTCTCCAGGTATTCGAGCGTCAGGTCCACGTCCAACACGGACTTGGGTCCCGCGCACACGACCATCACTGGCGTGCGGGCCAGTTCATCAAGGTCGGCCGAGATATCCAGCGTGCGCTCACCGCCGCGGTGGACGCCACCGATCCCGCCCGTGGCAAAGACGCGGATGCCCGCGAGGTGCGCTGCGATCATCGTCGCCGACACGGTCGTGCCCGCCCAACCGCCCTCCTTCAGGGCCAGCGCGAGCGTCGCGCGAGACGCCTTGCTTGGATTGGGTTGCGCGGCGAGCGTCTCGAGCTCCTCCGCTGTTAGCCCCACTCGAATGCGGCCCTCGACAACAGCGATGGTTGCCGGCTCGGCGCCGCCCTCCCGAACCGCCCCTTCGGCGCGCCGCGCCGCATCGAGGTTCGTCGGCAGTGCAAAGCCATGAGTGACGAGAGTCGATTCGAGAGCGACCACCGGGCGTCCATCGGCGAGGGCATCTGCTATCCGCGGGGCAATCTCCAGCAGCCGCTCCAGCAGCCTGGCGGACAGGTCTCCCGACATCAGGTAAGCAGCTCCTTGCGCGTGCCACTCAACAACCGTGCGGCAGCCCGGTGACCGGCGAGTGCCGCACGTCGCAGGACCGTGGCATTGCGCTGGGCGCCTCGACGATAGCCGCTCGCGATGAGCGAATGCAGGAAGCCTGCGTCGAACGCGTCGCCGGCACCGGTCGTGTCGGCCGCTGAGAGGGGCTTGGTCGCGACCATTGCCTGGAGGGCTTCGCCGCCGCGCTCGCCCGACCAGAGCACTCGACCCCCGCCCGATCCCTGTTTCACGACGGCGATCGGTGCGAAATCGAGCAGCTTGGACACCGACGATGGCCCGACCAATGCGGCGGCCTCGGTCGCGTTCGCGAACAGGATGTCGGGCGCCGCGCTGCGAATGAGATGCGAGGCCGCCCGCCGGCCGCGGCTGAGCAGCGGGCAGGCGGAGGCAAGGTCGATAGAAATCAGCGCGCCACCATCCCGCGCCCTGTGGATGGCGGCAATGGACGCCGCCGCCAGCGGGCCGCCGATGAGCGAATAGGCAGGCACGTGCAGCGCGTCGATCCGAGAGATCCACGAGTCCTTTACCGCGTCCGCAGGAAGCGCCTCGGCCACGCCGCGGTCGGTGATGAACGACCTCTCGCCGTCGTTCGAGAGAAGGGCCACCAGTCGAGCGGAGAGACCGCGCACCCTGACCGCGTGGACGGTGACTCCGTAGGCGCGCAGGGCCGCAATCAGTCGACCACCAAGCTCATCGCTGCCCACCGCGCCTATGAACGATGCATCGCCACCCAGCGCGGCGAAGGCTCGAGCAGTGTTTGCCGCCGAACCACCGGCACGAAAGCGGATTGTGCCTGGGACGTCCGTGCCCGGCACGGCCGCGCTTTGGGCGCCAACGACGATGTCCATCGTCAGGTCACCCAGACATGCAAGCTTCGGTTGCGTTCGCAAGCGAAGCACTCGGCCCCCGGGCGACCGTGGACCGAGCGTGTAGCGCGCAGCAGTCCGAACGACTGCGGAGGTGTCGTAGCGCACGGGCGGCCAATGTTATGCCGGGTTAACACTCCAGTGAACTCGACGCGTTAGGCTAGGCGGCCGAACGAAATGACTGACGATTCCGACGACCGCCAGACCTGGCGCGACCTGGCCCAGCAGTTCCGGGTCGACTCGATCCGCGTTTCCAGCGAGGCGGGCTCGGGGCATCCGACCTCGTCCCTCTCCGCTGCCGAGCTGATGGCCGTCTTTGTCGCCAAATACTGGCGCTACAAGGTCGATGCGCCCAAGGACCCGCACAACGATCACTTGGTCTTCTCCAAGGGCCACGCGTCGCCGCTCTACTACTCGATCCTGAAGGCGGTCGGCGCGATCGACGAGGCCGAGTTCATGACCTATCGCCGTCGCGGCAGCCGCCTGGAGGGTCACCCGACGCCCGTCTTGCCGTGGGTGGACGTGGCCACCGGCTCGCTCGGCCAGGGCCTGCCGGTCGGAGTCGGGATTGCGCTCGCTGGCAAGAGGCTGGACCGGCTGCCCTATCGCACGTGGGTGCTGTGCGGCGACAGCGAGATGGCCGAGGGATCGATGTGGGAGGCGATCGCCCAGGCGTCGTTCGACAAGCTCGACAACCTGACCGCGATCGTCGACGTCAACCGCCTCGGCCAGACGGGACCCACCCGCTACGAGTGGGACCTGGACCTGTACGCGGAGCGGTTCCAGTCGTTTGGGTGGCACGCGATCGAGATCGACGGGCACGACGTGGAAGCCGTTGACTGGGCATACGCCAAGGCTGTGGGGACGACCGGCCAGCCCACGGCCATCATCGCGCGGACCGTCAAGGGCAAGGGCATTTCCGCGGTCGCGGACAAGCTCGGCGCCCACGGCAAGGTGGTCGATGACGAAGCCGACGCGCTACGCGAGCTGGGTCCTGAACGGAACATGATCGTGAAGCTCCACGAGCCAGACGTGTCCAAGCCCGTTCACACCTTCGAGGCCACGGAGCTCAACCTGCCGCGCTACGAGATTGGCCAGAAGATCGCCACGCGCAAAGCGTTCGGCGACGCACTGGCCGCTCTGGGTGCCGCGCGGCCGGATGTGGTGGCGCTTGACGGCGAGGTCGGCAACTCGACTTACACCGAGATCTTTGCCAAGGCTCACCCGGAGCGCTTCTTCCAGATGTACATCGCCGAGCAGCAGATGGTCGGCGCCGCCGTCGGGATGCAGGTCCGTGGCTATCGTCCGTTCGCAGCGACATTCGCTGCGTTTCTCAGCCGGGCCTATGACTTCGTCCGCATGGCCGCGGTCAGCCGCGCGACGATCGCCCTGTGTGGCTCGCACGCAGGCGTGTCGATCGGTGAGGACGGGCCGTCCCAGATGGGCCTCGAGGACCTCGCCTCGATGCGCGCCATTTTTGGAAGCACCGTGCTCTACCCGTCCGACGCAAACCAGACTGCCAAGCTGCTCGCGCTGATGGCCGACCAACCCGGCATTAGCTACCTGCGCACAACCCGGCAGGCGACCGAGGTCATCTACGGGCCCGACGAAGAGTTTCGGGTCGGCGGCAGCAGGGTTGTCCGGGAAAGCGCCGACGATCAATTGACCATCGTCGGAGCCGGAATCACGCTCTTCGAGGCGCTCGCAGCGTCCGACGTCCTCAACGCTGACGGGATCAACGCCCGCGTGATCGACCTGTATTCAGTCAAGCCGCTCGACCTCGCGACGCTGCACGACGCTGCCCAGGCGACCGGACGCATGCTCACCGTCGAGGACCACTGGCCAGAAGGCGGCACCGGAGAGGCCGTGTTCTCGGCCCTCGCGGAGAATGGGATCGCAGTGGCCGGCAAGTCCCTCGCAGTGCGCCACATGCCAGAGTCGGCAACGCCGGAGGAGGAGCTCGCCGACGCGGGAATCGACTCCGCCGCGATCGTCGCCGCGGCACGCGTGCTCGTGGATCGCCGCGCCGGCCAACCGGCGTTGGTAACGTCGGCGGCCGGCACATGACAGCGATGTCGAACATCGGTGCCGTCACCGACCGTGTTCCGATGGATCTGGCCGAGCGCATCGATCGGGAGCTGGCGCGCGCGCTCGCCGAGGATTGGGTAACCCGGCTGTGGGATCGCGATGCCTCGCTGTGGACCGACGACGAACGGGTGGCGGCCCTTATCAGCAATAGGCTCGGCTGGCTGGATCTGCCGGCCACCTTCGGCGAGCGCGTGGACGTGCTGGAGGCCTTCGCACAGGCCGTCCGGTCGGATGGCTTCACCGCGGCCGTGGTATGCGGCATGGGTGGCTCTTCGCTGGCACCCGAAGTCTGCGCGATGTCCCTGCCAGTGGGCGAAACCGGCATTCCGGTACGCGTTCTCGACTCGACTGATCCGAACGCGGTGCGCGCGGCGTCCACCGCCTCCGATCCGGCCAGCACGCTCTATCTGATTGCGTCCAAGTCAGGAACGACCACCGAGACCCTGGCCTTCCTCGCTCACTTCTGGAAGCTCGAGGACGACATCCATGCCGACATTCCCGCGGGTCTGGCCGGTGAACACTTCGTGGCAATTACCGATCCCGGCCGGAGCCTCGATTCGATCCCGCACAGCGATCTGTTCCGCGAGGTGTTCCTCAACCCGGTCGATATCGGCGGCCGCTACTCCGCGCTGACATATGTCGGCCTCGTCCCGGCCGCGTTGATGGGCTACAACCTTCGCGCTCTGCTGGGCGACGCCGCGGACATGGCAGGCCAATGTTCGATGACCGAGCAGTCAAACCCCGGCCTGTGGCTGGGCGTTTCACTCGGCGCGCTGGCCGACGCCGGACGCGACAAGCTGACGCTGGTGATCGAACCCCGCTACGCCGCTCTGGGCGGGTGGATTGAGCAGCTTGTCGCTGAAAGCACAGGCAAACGCGGAATGGGCATCGTCCCTGTCGTTGGCGAACCATTGGGTGACCCGGGCGTCTACGGCGACGACCGTGTCTTCGTCCGCATCTCGAGCGGCACCGACACCGCCTGGGACGCACACACCACTTCCGCCCTCGAGGCGCTCGCCGAAGCCGGTCACCCGGTGCTCGAGCTGGAGCTCGGCCGCGGCCCCGGCGCTCTTGGCGCAGAGTTCTTTCGCTGGGAGTTCGCGACGGCCGTGGCCGGAGCTGTTCTGGGCATTAACCCGTTCGATGAGCCGAACGTGACGGAGTCCAAGGACAACACCAACCGGGTCCTGGAGACCTTCCGTGAAACGGGCGCACTTCCGGCTGCAGAGGTGCTCGCTACGTCCGGCCCACTAAGCCTGGCCGGTGACGCCCCGATGCGTCTCACCACATCGGAAAACGACGACATGGTCAAGGTGCTCCGTCGCCACCTAGCCCGTGCGCGTGGCGGAGGCTACGTCGGCATCCACGCTTACCTGTCGCAGACCCCCGAGCGCGACGCTGCGCTGCGCGGTATTGCGCAGCTCGTGCGCGACCGAACGACCCGAGCAGTCACGCTGGGCTACGGGCCGCGGTTCCTCCATTCGACCGGCCAGCTCCACAAGGGCGGCGCCCCGATCGGCTGTTTTATCCAGCTGACCGACGACTACGGGCCGGATGAGGACGTGCCGATTTCGGGCTCGACAGAAACCTTTGCGGGGTTGATCGCTGCCCAGGCCGCCGGCGATTTCATGTCGCTCGAGTCGCACGACCTGCCGGTCATCAACGTCAACCTTTCGATCGACCCCGACGCCGGTCTGGTTGCGCTGCGTGAAGTGCTGGAGGCCGCGTTAGACGAGCCGCTGGCCGCCGACGCAGGCCCGGGCCCAGGCTCGGCAGCCCCGGTCGCATCCCCAAGCTGAGGGAGACGCAGATGGAGCTCGCGATCGTCGGTCTCGGACGCATGGGCGGCAACATGGCGCGCAGGCTCCACAACGCTGGCATTCGTGTCATTGCCTACAACCGCTCCCGCGACAAGACAGAGGAGATCGTGGCCGAAGGGCTCGAGGGCGGGTTCAGCCCGGCCGAGGTCGTGGCCAAGCTCAGCCCGCCGCGTGTCGTCTGGCTGATGGTGCCGGCGGGGGCGCCGACGGAGACGACGCTGGAAGAGTTCGCCGCCGTGATGGCCGCCGGTGACACGATCGTCGACGGCGGCAACGCGAACTTCAAGGACTCGAAACGCCGCCACGCGATGCTACGGGAACGCGCCATCAACTTCGTCGACGCCGGCGTCAGCGGCGGGATCTGGGGCATGACCAACGGCTACGGGGTGATGGTCGGCGGCGAGCCTGGCGCGGTGAAACCGCTCGAGCCCATCTTCAAGGCACTGGCACCGCCGGATGGCGGCTACGTCCATTGCGGGCCGCCTGGCTCAGGCCATTACACGAAGATGGTCCACAACGGGATCGAGTACGGGCTGATGCAGGCGTACGCCGAAGGCTTCGAGATCCTGCACAAGTCGGAGTACCCGCTCGATTTGGCGGCGATCTCCGAGGCATGGATGCACGGCACCGTGGTCCGGTCGTGGCTGCTGGAGCTGCTAGGCCACGCGTTCTCCCAGCATGGCGAGGACCTGGGCGACATCCGCGGCTACGTCGAGGATTCAGGCGAAGGCCGCTGGACGGTGCAGGAGGCGATCGACCTGGACGTCCCGGCGGCGGTGATCACCCTCTCGCTCATGACCCGCTTCAGGAGTCGTCAAGAGGAGAGCTACGCCGCGCGGGTGCTGGCCGCGCTGCGTCAGCAGTTCGGCGGCCACGCGGTCAAGACGGAGTAGCGGTTTGGCCACCACCACCAGGAAGAACCGAGCGCGGACCGCGACCGGCACTGCCAAAGCACCGCGGACGCCACCGCAGGCGACCGTCCACCTGAATCGCCCGGAAGAGGAGAGGGACGAGAATCCGCTGCGCGCTGGGCTCCTGCTCGAGAAGGTTCCCGACCCGTGTGCGATCGTGGTTTTCGGCGCAACCGGCGACCTCACCTCGCGCAAGATCCTGCCCGCGATCTACAACCTGCGGCGGGCGGGGCTGCTACCGGCCGAGACGACCGTGGTGGGCTTCTCGCGCCGTCCGCTAGCTGACGAGGACTTTCGAAAGCTGACCCGAGAGTCGCTCGACGAGCATTCGCGGGTCAAGCCAGAGGAAGGGCTGTGGCACGACTTCGCGGAAGGCATCTTCTACGAGCGCGGCGAGTTCGGGGATCGCTCGGGGTACCGCGACCTGGCCGAGCGTCTCGAGCAGATCGATGCCGCGCGCGGAACGCGTGGCAACCGCCTCTTCTACCTGGCCACGCCGCCTTCGGCCTACGAGGAGATCGTCGAGAACCTGGGCCGGGTCGGGCTGAACAAGCATGGAGAGCGAGAGGGCTGGGCGCGCATTGTGGTCGAGAAGCCATTCGGGCACGACCTCGAATCGGCCGTCAAGCTCAACGACGCACTGGTCAGCGTCTTCGACGAATCCCAGATCTACCGCATCGATCATTACCTGGGCAAGGAGACCGTCCGCAACCTGATGGTCTTCCGGTTCGGGAACGGCATCTTCGAGCCACTTTGGAACCGCCGCTACGTGGACCACATCCAGATCACCGTGGCCGAGGACGTCGGCGTCGAGGGCCGCGGCGCGTTCTACGAGGAGGCCGGTGCCTCGCGCGACATCCTCCAGAACCACCTCCTCCAGCTGCTGACGCTGGTGGCAATGGAGCCGCCCATCGCGTTCGAGGCAGATGCCCTGCGCGACGAGAAGGTCCGGGTCCTACGTGCGATCGAACCCGAATGGACCGATGCGCGCGTCCGTGCGACCGTCGTTCGCGGCCAGTACACGGCCGGTTGGGTCGGCGACAAGCACGTGGCCGGCTATCGCGAAGAGGACGAGGTTGCGCCCGACTCGAAGGTCGAAACCTTCGTCGCCCTGAAGCTCGAGGCCCAGAACTGGCGCTGGGCAGACGTTCCCGTCTACCTGCGCACCGGCAAGCGCCTGGCCCGGCGTGCGACGGAGATCGCCATCCAGTTCAAGCTGCCGCCGTTGATGCTGTTCGGCGGGACATCGACACCGCCAGAGCCCAACCTGCTCGCGCTGCGGATTCAGCCCGACGAGGGAATCCTGCTGCGCTTCGCGGCCAAGGTGCCCGAGCTCGGGCTCGACGTGCGCAGCGTCAACATGGACTTCACCTATGGGCTGTCGTTTACCCGCGACGCGCCAGAGGCGTACGAGACGCTGCTCCTTGACGCGATGCTCGGCGACGCGTCGCTGTTCACCCGAGCCGACGAGGTCGAGGCCGCCTGGGCCATCGTGGCCCCCATCATCCAGCAATGGAATGAATGGGACAGGGAAGGGACGCCGGACAGCGACATCTGCTTCTACGAGGCAGGCAGCTGGGGTCCCGAGGCGGCAGACACGCTGATCGAGCACGACGGCCGCCGCTGGCGAAGGCTCTAGCGTGACCGCACCCAAGGCGCCAACTACCGAGACGCCGATCAAGACGGACGCGACCCGTTGGCACGTGCGCGCGCAATCAATCAGCCAATGCGTCGAGCAGCTCGGGCAGGTCTGGACGGCAGCCGCGGAGCAGTCCGGGCGCACCGGGCTCACGGCGGAGGTGACGAGCAGCGGGCTCGGCGATCCATCCCTTGGCGACCACCTGGACTCGCGCCGGTCGGTGCGTGTGCGGATGCGCACCAGCGTGCTTACCCTGGTCGCGATCGCGCCACGGCCCGAGACAGCCGAGCGCGCCATCGCCGCGGTCAGCGCGCTCCATCAGCGCCACCCATCGCGAGCGATCGTGGTCTCACCGACAGACTTCGATGGTCCTTCGACCATGGACGCGCACATCTACGCAGAGTGCAAGCTCTCCGAGCGATCGGAAGCCGAGGTCTGCACCGAGCAGATCCTGGTCAAGACCGGTGGCGAGCTGTCGCAGCACTTGTCGCGCGTGGTGACTCCGTTGCTCATCCACGACCTGCCGGTCGTGCTCTGGTGGCCGGACGATCCACCATTCGGTTCCAAGCAGTTCACAGAGGTCGTCGGCATCTCGGACCGGCTGTTGGTCGACTCGGGCTCCTTCCACGAGGACGGTGGCGCCAAGCTGGCCGGGCTCGCGACTGTCGTGTCGGATGGCATCTCGGTTTCCGACATCGGCTGGCTGAGACTGACGCTCTGGCGCGAGTTGATGGCCGGACTCTTCGACCATCCGCTGCTCACACGCGAGCTGGACCACATTCGCCATGTACGGATCGATATCTCGCGTCCGACCTCGACGATGCGCATCTCAAAGGCGGCGTTCTACTGCGGCTGGCTCGCCTCGCGCCTCGGCTGGGAGGTCAAGCAGCCCCTCTCGCGACATCACGAAGACGATGAGCTGCTCACCGGCTCGTTCCGCAGCGGGCGTCGCGAGATCAAGGTGGAGCTGCGGCCGGTTCGGGCGACGCTCGACGGTTCGCATCGCGCGGCCGGCTCGCTGGTCCGTGTCGACCTCGAGGCCGAGCGCACGCGCTCCGTGACACGTGCACGCATCACGCGCCAGGCCGACCATCTCCTGGCGACCGCCGATTGGAACGGCGCGCAGGTGACGCGACGGGCGGGCCAGCTCGAGCCGTTCGACGAAACCCCGTTCATTGCCGAGGCGCTGGAGCGCCCAGGGATGGACAAGATCTTCGAGG
>JBPCLD010000007.1:0-11665 GCA_051003655.1 Candidatus Limnocylindrales bacterium
ACGCGGTCCCCGGGCAGGATGCGGATGAAGTTCATCCGAAGCTTGCCGCTGATGTGTGCCAGGACGCGGTGCTTGTTCTCCAGTTCGATGGCGAACATCGCATTCGGGAGCGGCTCGATGACCGTCCCTTCAACTTCGATCGCGTCCTTCTTGGCCACAGGCGGCGGCAATCTCCCAGTGTTAATTCAGGTGGTGGATGGGGCGTTCGGCGAGCAGCCGCAGCCGCTCGTCAAGCGCAGAACCGTCGTCGGGAATGCCCGACGCACGATCGAGTAGTGTACCAGAGAACTCACTTCTGAGGCAACGCCTGAGTGGCATCGGTGCCGGACCTCCCCGACTCCCTGTGGTCCTCTGAGCCGTTGGTGGTCAGGATGCGCGGTCCATCCGCGGTGATCGCGATGGTGTTCTCCCAGTGCGCGGCCAGCTTGCCGTCGATCGTCTCGACCGTCCAGCCGTCCTCGCGCACCCGCACCTCGTGCGATCCGAGCGTGAACATCGGCTCGATCGCCAGGCACAGCCCGGGCTCCAGGCGGCGACCTCGGCTGCCGGTGCGGTAGTTGGGCACCTGCGGCTCCTCGTGCATCTCGTTGCCGATGCCGTGGCCGACGAAGGCACGGACGATGCCGTAGCCGTGCGCGCGCGCCATATCCTCAACAGCGGCCGAGATGTCGGATATGTGATTGCCCGGAACCGCGGCAGCAATGCCGGCATACATCGCCTCGCGTGTGTTCTGAGCCAGGTCTCGCACGGCGTCCGGCACCTCCCCGACGATGAACGTGCGGGCCGCATCGCCGTGCCAGCCGTCGACGATCGCGCCGGCGTCGACGGATACCAGCTCGCCATCACGGATCTGCCGCTTGCCGGGGATGCCGTGGACGACCTCGCTGTCGATGGAGATGCATAGGGAATGCCGGTACGGAGCGCGACGCCCGGGGACGCCGATGAATGACGGGGTGCCGCCTGCGGCACGAATCATCTCTTCGGCGATCTCGTCGAGGAGGTCAGTGGTGATGCCCCGGCGCACCTCCGACTCGAGCCTGTCCAGCACGTCCGCGACGAGGCGGCCGGCGACGGCCATCTTCTCGATCTGGGAGCCGCTCTTCAGGGTCACCCGGCGCTCCGCGACCGGGGCGGTCATCGCCTTGCTCCGCGCCGGACGCCTTCTTTCGCTGGCCCTCGGTCAGCTACGCGCGAACCGGTTGTACGGCTGCTGCGCGCGCTGCGCTCGGCTCCCGGTGGTTCCGCCAGTGTCCGACCGTTGCTTGCGTGTGTCTGCTGAGCGATCGCGTGCAGCAGCTCTTCGGTGACCTCGGGAACCGGGCGGTCGCCGCGGACCGCGCTCAACACGCCGCGGTCGGTGTAGTAGTCGATGACATCGTACATCGGCGGGAGCTGCTGCTCCAACCGCGCGCGGATGGTCTCCGGCTTGTCGTCGTCACGCTGGTATAGCGCAGCCCCGTCGACGTCACATTTGCCCGGCTTCTTCGGCGGGCGAGCTGTGTCGTGGTAGACATGGTCGGAGGCGGCCGAGCACAGCCAGCGTCCCGAGAGGCGTCGGATCAGCTCCTCGCGATCGACATCTATGTACAGCGCGGCGGCCACCCGACCGTCGAGGCGGTCGAGCATCCTGTCGAGGGCCTGTGCCTGGGGCCGCGTGCGCGGGAATCCGTCGAGGATGGCGCCGTTGGCGGCGTCCTTCTGTGACAGGCGATCCGAGATCATCTGCACGGTCATGTCATCGGGCACGAGCGCGCCACGATCGATGTAGTTCTTGACCGTCTTGCCGAGCGCCGTTTCGCGCTTGATGTTGTCGCGGAAGAGGTCACCTGATGCGGCGTGGGGCACGCCCAACCGCTCTGCGAGGAGCGCCGCCTGCGTGCCCTTGCCCGCTCCCGGCGCTCCGACCATGACGTAAACCCTCAACGGATGAAGCCCTCGTAGTTGCGCATCATGAGCTGCGCTTCTATCTGCTTCATCGTCTCGACCACGACCGACACAACGATCAGCAATGCCGTGCCGCCCAGTGCGAAGCCGCCGATGATGCCCCCTTGGAAGATGGCCGAGAGGATGATCGGCGAGACGGCGATCAGGGCGAGGAAGATGGCGCCGGCGAGGCTCAGGCGGAAGACGACCTTGGCCAGGTAGTCGCGCGTTGGAGTACCAGGCCGGATGCCCGGAATGAACCCTCCGTTCTTGCGCAGCTGATCGGCTGTCTCATCGGGCTTGAAGGTGAACGCCGTGTAGAAGTAGGTGAAGCCCATAGTCAGCAGGAAATACCCGAGGATGTAGGGGATCCCCTGCGGGCTAAGGAAGCCGACGATGAAGTCGGCGATCTGGTTGGCGATGGTGATAGAGCCCGGGTCGGCTCCAGGCGGGGACGCGAAGTACGAAGCGATCTGGGTCGGGAAGAGCAGGATGCTGACCGCGAAGATGATCGGGATCACGCCTGCCTGGTTGACGCGCAGGGGAAGGAACGTGGCGCCGCCCTGATACATCCTCCGACCGCGGACACGGCTGGCATATTGGATGGGGATGCGGCGCTGTCCTTCCTGGATGTAGACGATCACAGCCACCACGACGATGGCCAGGATCACGAACGCGACGCCACCGGCGATATCGGGCGCGGCAAGGAAGTTCGCCACGCCCTGCGGGACCTGGGCAACGATGCCGGCAAAGATGATGAAGCTGATGCCGTTGCCGATGCCGCGCTCTGTGATGAGCTCACCGATCCACATCGCCAGGATGGTGCCACCAGCGAGGGTGACCATCTGGCCGATCGTCGCGATGCTCAAGATGTCAAAGTCGGTGACGATGTTGCTCGCCCTCAGGATGGCGAGATAGCCGTACGCCTGGAGCAGCGCCAGCGGAACCGTCAGGTAGCGCGTGTACTGGTTGATCTTGGTTCGGCCGTACTCGCCTTCACGCGACAAGGCCTGGAGCCTGGGCACGACCCCGGTCATGAGCTGCATGATGATCGAGGCGTTGATGTACGGGTTTACGCCCATCGCCACGATCGAGAACGACGACAGTCCGCCGCCTGAGAATAGGTCGAGCAGCTGAAGGAATGTCTGTGACTCGATCAGGTCACGTACTGCGGCCTGGTCGACCGACGGGACGGGAACGACCGCAAGGGCTCGATAGACGACGAGCATCCCGAGCACGAACAGGATGCGCCGGCGGATATCTGGCGCACGGAAGGCATTGATCAGGGCTTCGAACACTGGCTAGCGACCTCGCTCCATCGAGCCAGACGTGGTTGACCGTTCCGACGCCGGTGACACTGGCATATCTGGCTCTGCAGCGCGTCTAAGCGGCCATATGGCAGCCGAGCTTTGCGCTGCCCAGCGTGATCTAGCGTCGGATTGCTCCATCACCGACGGCCTAGCCCATGGGTACACCGGATATGCCGATGTCGTCGGCATCGATTCGATCAAACCTCGTCGCCGTCCTTCTTGGCCGTGCGCTTGCGCGGCGCCTTGGCCTTTGGCGTCGGATCCTCCGCTGTTTCCGAGGCGATGTCAGTTGCTTCGGTCGGGGGCTCGGAATCGACTGCCTGCTCAGTTTGCATCGCTAGAGTATTTGACTCGGCCGATGCCTCGGCTGTGGGTGTGCTCTCGGTCGTCGAGTCAGTCTCCGGTGCCAGCAGCTGAACGAACCCACCGGCCTCCTCGATCTTGCGCCGCGCCGAGGCGCTGAACGCGTCGGCCGCGACGAAGAGCTTCTCGGTGACGTCACCCTGGCCGAGGACCTTCACCGGCCGCTTGGTCGAGCCGATCAATCCGGCCGAGGCAAGGACCTCGGCATTCACCGTCACCGGAGCCCCGCCCTTTGCGCTGCCGGCCTTGCCGGCCGCGGCATTCGCGCCCGGCTCGAGCTCCACGCCGAAGCGGCCAGCTGCCGCGTACGCGGAGATCTCGCCGACGCTGACGACCGAGAACTGGATCTTGAATCGGTTCTTGAACCCGCGCAGCTTGGGCACGCGGATATGGATCGGTGTCTGGCCACCCTCGAACCAGGCCGGGATGCTCGCGCCTGCGCGCGCCTTCTGGCCTTTGGTGCCGCGGCCGGCGGTCTTGCCCTTGCCGGCGGCAATACCGCGGCCGACGCGCGTGCGATCGCGGCGCGAGCCGGGGGCCGGGTGCAGGTCGTGCAACTTCACGGTTTGACCTCTTCGGAGTCTTTGATCTCTTCGGTGCGTACGAGGAAGCGGATGGCATTGGCCATTCCGCGCAGCTCGGGCGTGTCGGCGACCTCGATCGTCTCGCCGATGCGATGGAGACCGAGCGCGCGGACGGTCGCGCGCGTCCGCTTGGTGTGGCTGACGACGCTCTTGACGAGTGTTATGCGCAGCTTATCGGGCACCGGCTGGGGCCTCCGCTGGCGCAGCTCGCCGGCCCGAAGACTTGGCCGCAGGCGCGCCCTTGTCGGTCGACTGCTCGCTGGCCGGCTTGCGTCCGCCGGTGCCTGCGATCACTCCGGGCTGGCCGGGCATCGGCTGTCCGCTGATAACACTGTGCAGAGTGCGGCCGCGACGCTCGCCGAGCTCCTCGGCGCTATGCATGCTGCGCAGCGCTTCGATTGTCGCGCGGACCACGTTGACCGGGTTGTTCGAGCCGAGCGACTTGCTGAGGATGTCGCGGATGCCCGCCGCTTCGACCACGGCACGAACGGACCCACCGGCGATTACGCCCGTTCCCTGTGAGGCAGGCTTAAGCAGCACCTTGCTGGCGCCGAAAGCCATGGAGACTTCGTGGGGGATGGTGGTACCCACCATCGGCACCTTGATCAGGTTCTTCTTCGCGTCCTCGACGCCCTTGCGGATCGATTCAGGGACCTCGCCCGCCTTGCCCAGACCGGCACCGACGTGGCCAGCCCCATCGCCGACGACGACGACCGCGCTGAAGGAGAAACGGCGGCCACCCTTGACGACCTTGGCGACGCGGTTGATCTGAACGACGCGTTCTTCGAGTGTCAGGCGGGCGGGATCGATCCTGGGCAAAGGGTTCTCCTTTGTGTTGTTCTAGAAGTCGAGGCCGGCTTCGCGAGAGGCGTCAGCCAAAGCGCGTACGCGGCCGTGGTAGCGATAGCCGGCGCGGTCAAAGACCACCTTGCCGACACCGGCGCCGGTAGCTCGCTCAGCGAGCAGGCGGCCGACCAGCTTGGCGTGCTCTGTCTTGGTGCCCGATGATGCACGAACACCCTTCTCGAGCGATGAAGCGCTGGCCAGCGTCTTGCCTGTTGAGTCGTCGATGACCTGGGCGGAAATCTGGTTGAGGCTGCGGAATACGGCCAGGCGCGGCCGCTCGCCGCTACCAGCGAGCGACAGGCGAATCCGTTCGTGGCGCTTGGTGCGCGAGGCCTGGCGGTTTGCGGCAACGCTCACTTTTTGCCTCCGATCTTGCCCGCCTTGCCGGCCTTGCGTCGGATGACCTCACCGGCGTAGCGGACACCCTTGCCCTTGTAGGGCTCGGGCTTGCGTGTGCTTCGGACCCGTGCGGCAACGTGGCCGACGAGCTCCTTGTCGTAGCCGACGACCGCCAGGCGGACGGGTGACTCGACCTCGAAGCTGACGCCCTCGGGCGGGTCGATCTCGATCGGATGGCTGTAGCCCAGGTTGAGCTGAAGCTTCCGCCCAACAAGCTGTGCTCGATAGCCGACGCCGGTGATCTCGAGTCCCTTGCGGAAGCCATCGGTAACGCCGACGACCATGTTGGACAGCAGGGTGCGGGTCAGGCCGTGCAGCTCACGTGAGCGCTTGTCGTCGTTCGGCCGTTCAACGCGCAGCGTGTCGTCCTCGCGGACGATGCGCAGCTCAGGCGCGACGTCGCGCTCGAGCTTGCCCTTCGGACCGGCGACGGACACGTGGTTGCCCTCGATGTCCACCTGGACTCCGGCGGGGATGGTGATGGCGAGACGGCCGATACGTGACATGGTCGACCTACCAGACGTAGGCGAGGACTTCCCCGCCGAGCTGTGCCTTGCGCGCACGGGCGCCGGTCATGATTCCGTGGCTGGTGCTGACGATCACGACGCCCAGGCCACCCAAAACGCGGGGGATGTCGGTCTTGGCGGCGTACACGCGCAGGCCTGGCTTGCTGACCCTCTTGAGCCCGCTGATGACCGGGACCTTGCCGACGTACTTGAGCTGGAGGCGCAGCAAGTCAGTAGGGCCTTCACGCGTTTCGTCGAACGCCTCGATGAAGCCCTCGGCGACCAGGATCTCCGCGATGGCACGCTTGGTTCGCGATGCCGGAACGAGGATCTCGGTGTGGCGCGCGCGGCTGCCGTTGCGGATGCGCGTCAGCATGTCTGCGATCGGATCTGAGATATTCATCTGCCTACCACGACGACTTGGTTACGCCGGGCAGCTCGCCCAGCAGGGCTCGTTCGCGGAAGCAGATGCGGCACAGGGCGAAGCGGCGCATGAAGGCGCGCGGGCGGCCGCATACGAAGCAACGGTTGTAAGCCTGCACCGGGTGGTGCGGCTTCCGCTTTGCCTTCGCGATCAGTGATTTCTTGGCCATCTAATTCCTCGTTATTTCAATCTTGGCTCGGCAGACGCCTTCGGCGCTGCTGCGCGCTGACGTCCGACCCGCGGCGTACCACCGCGTGTCGCCCATCAGATTGCGAACGGCATGCCGAGCAGCTGCAGCAGCCGCTTGGATTCCTCATCCGTCTGGGCGGTCGTGACGATGCTCACCTCGAGCCCGCGCAACCGGTCGATCTTGTCGTAGTCGATCTCGGGAAAGGCAAGCTGTTCGCGCAGTCCGAGCGAGTAATTGCCGCGCCCGTCGAACGACTTGCTGGGCACCCCGCGGAAGTCGCGGATGCGTGGCAGGGCAAGTCGGGTCAGGCGCTCGAGAAAATCCCACATGCGCTGGCCGCGCAGGGTAACTTTGACTCCGATCGGGTTGCCCGTTCGCAACCGGAACTGGGCGATCGAACGCCGGGCTTTGGTGATGATCGGCTTCTGTCCGGTGATCGCGGCCAGGTCGCCCACCGCGGCATCGAGTGCCTTGGCGTTGGTCAATGCTTCGCCCATGCCGATGTTCACAACGATCTTTGCCAGGCGCGGGACCTGCATCGGGTTGGCGTAGCCGAACTCCTTCTGGAGCGCCGCAACGACCTCGTCGTTGTAGCGGCCGCGCAGGCCATCGGAACGCGAGAGCGCTGATGCTGGTCCCGGCTCGGCCTGCTGCTTGCGGTCATCAGCCTTCTTTGTGTTCGGTCGCTCGCGGCGCGTAGTCTTCGCAGGCTCGGGCTTGGCGGCATCGTCAGAATCCGCGGCGGCTTCGGGCTCGGGCTTGGCGGCATCGTCAGAATCCGCGACAGCTTCGGGCTCGGCGGCATCAGCTCGCTCCACGGCAGCCTCAGGCTCATTCGCCGCCTCGGCCGTCGCCGGGTCCTCGGTCACCGGTGCATCGGCTGCCTCGGCAGCCGGCTCCTGCTCGGCCACCGCGGACTGCTCGTCCACCGGCGTCTCTTCCTCGACTAGGGTCTCGTCGCTCACTTCTTCTCCTCGCGCGAGACCGGCTCACCACAGTTGCCGCAGATGCGGATCGAGCGACCGTCGCCACCAACGCCGTGCTTGATGCGTGTCGGCTCGCCGCAATGCGGGCAGATGACCATGACCTTGCTGGCCAGGATCGGCTGCGGCACGTCAAGGATCCCGCCCTGCTGGATGCGGGGCTGGCGCTCTGTCCGACCCGACTTTGGGCGCGGCTTGGTATGCCGCTTGGCAATGTTGAGCCCTTCGATCACGACCGCGGTGCCGGCCAGCGGGCTGACCTTGCGCCAATCCGCGCCGTACTTGTTGACCGTCTTCTGGTAGCTCTGGCGGTTGCGCACGACATGCTCGACGGTGCCGCGCTTGCCGGCTTCCTTGCCCGACAGCACGAGCACCTGGTCACCCTTGCGAATGTCTGGCACGCGGGGCGCGCGGGGGTGTATTTCCATCTTTGCCATCACAGCACCTCCGGCGCGAGGGACACGATCTTCATGTAGTTGCGATCGCGCAGCTCGCGCGCAACGGGGCCGAAGATGCGCGTGCCACGCGGGTTGCCCTGGTTGTTGATCAGGACTGCCGCGTTCTCGTCGAAGCGGATGTAGCTGCCGTCGGGCCGGCCGAGCTCTTTGCTGGTGCGCACGATCACGGCGCGCACCACGTCGCCCTTCTTGACCGCCGCGTTTGGAATCGCCTGCTTGACAGAGGCCACGATGACGTCGCCGATGCCTGCAGTCGTCTTCTGTGAGCGGCCCAGCACGCGGATGCACTGGATGACCCGTGCGCCCGTGTTGTCGGCCACCTTAAGACGGCTGTATTGCTGGATCACCTAGGAGGCCTCCTCCAGCTGGGCCGTCTCGGCCTCAGCGTCGGCGGCACGATCACGGCCAGGATGGGCAGCAGCGTGGATTGCCTCGCTGGTCGCCTCTTCCTCGGCCACGACAGGCTCGCCGGCGCCTTCGCTGGCGCGCATGACTATCTCGACCATCCGCCAGCGCTTCGTTGCCGACAGGGGCCGCGATTCGACGATGCGCACGGTGTCGCCGATGCGTGCTTCGTTGCGCTCGTCGTGAGCCTTGAATTTCGTGGTTAGGCGGATGACGCGCTTGTAGAGCGGGTGGCGCGACAGGCGCTCAACCGATACGACGATCGTCTTGTCCATCTTGTCGGACACGACACGTCCAACCTTCTCCTTGCGCATCGAGCGCAGCGCGTCGGCGCTCATTCCTTCTTACCTCCGGTTGCGGCCTTTGGCGCCGCATCCTTGCTTCGGCCGCGACCGCGGGCGGCGGGCTTGCGTGGTTCGGGCGCCGTCGGCACGACGAGGCGCTCATCGAGCCCGCGCTCGGTCATCACCGTGAGCAGGCGCGCGATAGTGCGCCGGCTGGCCGTCAGCTGGCTGTGGTCGGTCAGCTGGCGCGTGGCCAATTGGAAACGTAGGTCGTACAGGTGGCGGCGCTGTGTGACGAGCTCACCGCCGAGCTCGGCATCGGTCAGCTCGCGGACCTTAGCGATGTCCATCGCCAACTCCTTCGCGGATCAGGAACTTGACGTTGATCGGCAGCTTGTGACCGGCCAGGCGCATCGCCTCAGCCGCTTCCGTCTCGGGAACACCGGCCATCTCGAACAGGATTCGGCCGGGCTTGACGACCGCAACCCAGTGGTCGGGCGCGCCCTTGCCGGAGCCCATGCGGACCTCGGCAGGCTTCTTGGTGACCGGCTTGTCCGGGAAGACACGAATCCAGATCTTGCCGCCGCGCTTGACATAGCGGGTCATCGCCCGTCGGGCAGCCTCTATCTGACGCGACGTGATCCACGCCGGCTCCACGGTCATCAGCGCGAAGTCGCCGAAGGCGATCGTGTTGCCGCCCTTGGCAAGTCCGGACATGCGACCACGCTGGACCTTGCGGTGCTTTACGCGACGGGGCATCAACATGACTAGGCTCCGGCCCCCGCTGCGGCAGCGGCAGGTGCGGCCTCGGGCGGTGCGTGGCGCTCGGGCAGGATGTCGCCGCGATAGATCCAGACCTTGACGCCGATGCGGCCGTAGGTGGTGTGGGCGTGGACCTGTCCGTAGCTGATGTCGGCGCGCAGCGTGTTGAGTGGGATGCGGCCTTCCTTGTCCCACTCGCGGCGGGCCATCTCCGAGCCGCCCAGTCGGCCTGACACGGCGATGCGTACGCCCTTCGCACCGGCCTTCATGGTTCGCTGCACGGACTGCTTGATCGCCTTGCGGAAGGCGATGCGGCGGGTCAGCTGCTGGGCGATGCTGGAGGCCACGAGGACAGCGTCCAGCTCGGGCTGGCGGATCTCCTTGATCTCCAGCTTGACCTTGCTCGTCGTGATCCGGCCGATCTGCTGGCGCAAGGCCTCGACGTTGGCGCCGCCCTTGCCGATCACGATCCCCGGCTTCGCCGTGTGGACGGTTACCGTCACATGGTTGATGCCGCGCTCGATGTCGACAAGGCTGACGCTGGCATTGGCCAGGCGCTTGGTGACCAGCTGGCGGATCGTGATGTCTTCCTTCAACAGGCTGGTATATGACTTGTCGGCATACCACTTGGCGTTCCACGTCCGGGAAGTGCCAAGGCGGAAGCCGTACGGGTGAACCTTTCGACCCATCTCTAGGCCTCCTTGCTTTCGACCACGACAGTCACGTGGGTCATCGGCTTGTGAATGGCGAACGCGCGGCCCTGCGCGCGCGGGCGAAATCGCTTGAGCGTTGGGCCCTCGTTGGCCGTCGCCTCCACGACAACGAGGTCGTCGAGCGCCAGGTCATGGTTGTTCTCCGCGTTCGCTGCGGCGCTGGCAAGCACCTTGGCGATGTCGCGCGCCGCTTCCTGGGGCATGAACTTCAGGGCGGCCGTTGCCTCCGTCACTGGCAGGCCAACGATGGCGCGCGTAACCAGACGCGTCTTGCGCGTGGAGTGGCGAAGGTACTTGGCGGTGGCGGATACGCGCATCTGTACGACCTACTTCAGCGCCGAGGATCGCTCGGTGTGCTTGCCGTGGCCGCGGAAGCTGCGGGTAGGGCTGAACTCGCCCAGCCGGTGACCGACCATGTTCTCAGTGACGTACACCGGAATGTGCTTGCGGCCGTTGTAGACGGCGATCGTATGCCCGACGAAGTCGGGGAAGATCACGCTCGCGCGCGACCACGTCTTCAGAACGCGCTTTTCATTCTTCTTGTTCATCGTCTGGACGCGACCAAGGAGGCGCGCCTCGACGAAGGGTCCCTTCTTGAGGGAACGAGACATCTAGACCTCCTCCCTAGCTCTTGCGGTGCCGTGAGCGGACGATGAGCCGTCCGGTGACCTTGTTGCGACGGGTGCGATGCCCCATCGCCGGCTGACCCCACGGGGTCTTCGGTGGCATGCCCGTCGGGGACTTGCCCTCGCCGCCGCCGTGCGGATGGTCGCGCGGGTTCATGACCACGCCGCGAACCTCCGGTCGCTTGCCCATATGGCGGGAGCGACCGGCTTTGCCGATGCTCTGGTTCTCGTGGTCCAGGTTGCCCACCTGGCCGACGGTGGCCATGCAACGCATATCGACGCGCCGCACTTCGCCGGAAGGCATGCGCACCTGCGCATCTGTGCCTTCCTTGGCCAGCAGTTGGGCCGCCGTACCGGCGGACCGAACCATCTGACCGCCACGGCCGGGAACCATCTCGATGTTGTGAATCGTCGTGCCGAGCGGGATGTTCTTCAGCGGCAGCGCATTGCCGACGCGGGCCTCGACATTCGGCCCGGCGACCACCACGTCGCCGACGCCCAGCCCGTTGGGGACGAGCATGTAGCGCTTCTCGCCGTCGCGGTAGTGGAGCAGGCCAATGCGCGCCGAGCGGTTCGGGTCGTACTCGACGCTTGCGAGCTTCGCCGGCACGCCCCACTTGTCGCGCTTGAAGTCGATCCGCCTGTAGTTCCGCTTCTCCCCGCCGCCACGGTGACGGACGGTGAGGCGGCCCTGGTTGTTGCGGCCGCTGATGCGCGTCGACGACTCGACCAGCGGCTTGTGCGGCGTGTCCGTGGTGATCTCGTCGAACGTCGAGCGCGTGACGAAACGGCGGCCGGGCGAGGTGGGCTTGTAGCTGCGAAGTGGCATCTGCTAGACCCCCTCGAAGAATTCGATCTTCTGGCCGTTGGCGATGGTCACGACAGCCTT
>JBPCLD010000008.1:0-3843 GCA_051003655.1 Candidatus Limnocylindrales bacterium
CCAGTCCCGCGAAGTTGGAGCCACCACCGACGCACGCGATCACGACGTCTGGCTCCTCGCCGGCCATGGCCATCTGCTCGATCGCCTCCTGCCCGATCACCGTCTGGTGGAGCAGCACGAAGTCGAACACCGATCCAAGTGAGTACTTGGTGCCCGGATGAGTAACCGTGTCCTCGATCGCCTCGCTGATCGCCACACCCAGCGAACCGGTGTGGCCGGTGTTCTCGCTCAGCAGCTGCTGACCGTAGTGCGTGTCCGGACTCGGGCTGGCGACCACCTTGGCGCCGTACGTCTCCATCAGGATCCGGCGGTAGGGTTTCTGGTCGTAGCTTGCGCGGACCATGTAGACCTTCACTTCGATCCCGAACAACCCACCGGCGAAGGCGAGCGCACTGCCCCACTGGCCGGCGCCCGTCTCGGTTGCCAGCCGAGTGACGCCCTCCTGCTGGTTGTAGAACGCCTGGGCGATGGCCGTATTGGGCTTGTGACTGCCCGATGGGCTGACGCCCTCGTACTTGTAGTAGATGTGGGCCGGCGTATTGAGCGCTGCTTCCAGCCGAAGGGCCCGATGGAGCGGGCTCGGCCTATGGAGCGCGTACGCCTGCCGCACGGGGTCGGGGATCTCGATCTCGCGATCGGTGCTGACGACCTGCTTGATCAGCTCCATCGGAAAGAGCGGGGCCAGGTCCTGGGGGCCGATGGGTTGTCCCGTACCGGGATGCAACGGTGGCGGGGGTGGCTCAGGCAGGTCGGCCGCGATGTTGTAGAAGGTGCGCGGGATGCGGTCCTCGTCGAGGACGAACTTGGTGCGCTCCATGTCGGTGATACCTCCGCTTTCCTTCGGCCTCGTTCCGGGGCCGAAAAACACGTAACCGGCCTTCGTCCTGCCGGGACGAAAGGCCGGTCCTTCCGCGGTACCACCCGTTTTCGACGGCTCATTGCGTGCCGTCGCGCTCATCTGCCGACGGGCCATCATGCTGCCGAGCTGACTCAGCCGATCGGTGCCGCCCTGATAACGCTGGCGCTCTGCGCCGGAGCCTAGTTGGCCTGCCCTTGGCGGGCCGTTCAGTCCGGAGCTCGCGGGCCCATTCACCTTCGCTACCGTCCCGGCTCGCACCAACCGCCGGGTCTCTGGTTCGGATCGCGAGAGCTACTTCTCCCGGTCAAAGCCTCTGGTATTCGATTGGCGGGGAGTCTAGGCGCCGACCGAGGCCGAGGTCAACTCCTCGTAGCGCGAGCCCCCGGGATCGGTGTGGCTGCGGAACAGCACGAGACGGTTCACGGTCCACCCAAGCGTCATTCCAGCGGCTACTGCCCGGAGGTCAGCGAGGGCCTCTTCACTCACGCCCCTGGCAACCGTCAGGTGCGGACGCGGCGCGAATTTCTCGTTGAAAGTGGCACTCCCCAGCGCGGCGTCCACATCCAGCGCGAGCTGGGCAAGATCGTGCCCACCATTTGCGAGTCGCATCCACGCCACACCTCCGCCGCGCCCGCCGATCCGACCGCCAGCCTCGCCGGCTGCCACATCGAAGGGCCGGTGCCCAGCCGCGACCTCGCCCATAACGGTCGCGATCGAATCGACGCGGCTGACGTCGGTCTGACCGAGGAAGACGATCGTCAGGTGGAGCTTGTTCGGCGGCAACCAACGCGCGCTCGGATGCAATGTGCGGACTTCGGCAAGCGCCTCCAACACGCGCGCGGCGGCGACTTCTGGCAGTGGCGCGGCGACGAATAGGCGCCAGTGCGCCGCGTCAGGCAGTGGCCGTCGCAGGCTCGGGCGTCATGGTCGGCCGCTCGACCGCCAACAGATCGAGCAACTCGTACAGGTCGCGCACCACGATCAGATCAGGGTCTTCGTGCTCATCGCGCAGCCGGGCCGGATCACCGCCGTGCCGGTCGATCAATACAGGCTGTATGCCCATTCTCCGGGCGCCGATAACGTCCGCGCGGTACGAGTCGCCCACGTGCATGGCGCGCCCAGGAGTCACATGAAGAGCGCCCAGGGCGTGCTTGAAGATGCCCTCGTGCGGCTTCTGGAATCCCACGCGAGCGCTGACGGTCAAGGCGTCGAAGTGTTGGGCGAGCTCGAGGTCGTGAATGAGCTCGACGCCGCCCCACACGAAGTTGCTGATGGCTCCCATACGGATGCCGGCGGCGCGCAGGGCGCCGAGCGCCGGCAGGACGTCGGGGAACACGTGCCATGCGCTACCGCGGGCGAAAGCGTCCTCGATTCGGCGAAACGCGTCGTCATTCAGGTCGCTGTGACCCACGCGCCGCAGGACGGCCGAGTCGAACTCAACGATCCGCGCGTACGAGTTCTCCTCGGTCGCCTCGAACGGCTCCTCGCTCAGCCACCACGGGTCGGCCTTCGTCTCCTCGAGTAGGGCGCGCTCCAGGTCCTCCTCTGACACGTCGATGCCCACTTCGAGCAGCCCCTCGCGGTAGACCGCTGCCCATGAGGGATGGGCGCGGATGAGGGTGTCACCGACGTCGAAAAAGATGACTTCCGGCCGATCGAGTACCACGCGGGAAGTCTACCGACGCCTTCGGGGCAAGTTTCGTCCGACGCTGATTGCACGACCGTCCGCCACGGCCCGTGTCCAAATCGTCGAGCGTGGATCTTGGTCTAATGCCCGTCACCAGCGCACAAGGTCAGGTTTCGAAGTAAGGGAAACCCGGCTTGGACGGCCACGAGGGCGCGTCCTCGCTCAGCGATCGCCCGGCAGCGTTGGCGGATGCTCTTCCTCGGAGCTGGAACGTGATTTAGTGCGCAGCGGGCGGCGTAAGACCAAATAGCGAACTTCGGAGTCCCGATCAATCCTGGGAGCAGGTCTGGGCGCAGGCAATCATCGTCGGCGGTTGGTAGAGCACGAACGAACCAACGACCAGGGCCACCGCCAGCGCCTCACCGCGCGCGGCTACGAATCGTTGTAGAGACGCTCCTCGATGAGGTTCTCCTGTACCTGCGTAGTCAACGAAGACGACGAGCGGTCGGTCGGGTGCGTCGCGCCGGAGGTCTCGATAAGTGCGCGCATATTTGCGGCGGTGGTTGCGAAATGCGATCCGCGGAGCAGGAAGAGGCTCTGTCCGTAGCGGCCGATGCGCTCGAGAGCGGGCCGGAGACGCGGATTGGCACGGAGATCGGCCGTTTCGTCGGCCGCGGGCCCACCCTGGGCGAGCCACGTTCCGAGAACCTCGCGACGGACGTCCTGGATCTTGATGGCCGAGTTGTGCGACGGCTTCATGGCGTCCGCAAGCGCGGATTCCAGCGCCACGAGGCGCTAAAGCAGGTACTCCTCGTCGTGCTCGAAGCACACGTAGAGCACGTTCGCCTGGCCGCTCTGGGCCATGTTGCGCGCGATCTGGAGTGACATCGTGGTCTTGCCGGTGCCCTGTGCGCCTGATGAGCAGCAGCTCCCCCGAGCGGATCCCTCCCCCCAACGTTCGGTCGAGCGGCGAAAAGCCGAGCGGGATCGGCTGGTATTCGGTAACGGCGCCGCGGCTCACCTTCTCCGAGAGGCCGCTCAGGACGTCGATGGCGGACCGCGGGTGCAGGACTGCGCCGCCCGGCCGCGGATCGCCAATCGCCGGCACCCTGCTCGCCGTTGGTGGCGAGGCCCATCGGCGACGTGGCCGCCGGCGCTGCGGTCGGCTCGGGCGCGGGGCTGGGGCTGGGGCGGCTACGAGCGCTTCACAGCGTCTCGGTCGAGAGCCTCTCCCAGTAGCGGACCAAAGTGCGCAGACCGCCTTCGTAATTGTCGAGCCGCATCGATTCATTGGGAGCATGAGCCTGGTCGTCGGGTTGCGTGAAGCCGAGCAAAAGGACGGGAAGTCCCAGTACGT
>JBPCLD010000009.1:0-3602 GCA_051003655.1 Candidatus Limnocylindrales bacterium
ACAACCAGGCGACGATCAGCGACGCGCCTCTGACGCAGCCGATGACCCAAGAAGGAGGAACGCCGTGAGCAGCATGAGCAGCACCCTGGGCGAACTGGCCGCCGACGCGAGCGTCGAGCGGACCGCATTCCTGTCCAGCGCCGGCGACCAATTGAAGAGATTCGTGGACGCCAACCGAGATCGGATCAAGGAGATCGGCGGGCTCGTGCTGATTGACGACGACCCCGATTACCTGTCTGTCGCTCCCGATGGCACTTTCCGCTCGCGCACCCGCTACCAGGACGAGGTAACCGGCGAGTGGGAGTCCGAGACCGAGGTGATCGAGAGTGCCGCCGAGCTGGTCGAGCTCTACAACCCGGCCGAGGTACTAGCCGCGTTTGCCGAGGCGGCACGGGAGCAGGCCGGTCTGCCCGCGGAGCCGACCGCGACCGACGACCTGATGGACGCTGCCGGCATCGCGCCTGATGAGACCGTCGGTGTGAGCGTCGGAGCTGACGAGTTCGCCGACGAGGGCTACGCCGCCGCCGCCGACCAATGGGCCAAGGGCCAGGAGATCGAGGGCCCGCCCGCTGACGCCGAGGATGCCGCGCGACGCCTGTACGACCTCGCCCTCACGTTCCAGGAACGCAGCCAGCATTCCGAGGCGAGGCTCATCGAGCAGTTCGAGGGCGCCGCACAGGAGCTCTCCTCGGTGGTCGGCGACCTGATGATCCTCGACGATGAGGACGAGCGCCTCTGGCTGAAGCGCAACGCCCGATTTGAAGCCGAGGTTGTCCCCGAGCGCGAGACGGAGGACGGCGCAGGGCGCGAAGGCGACTGGCGGCGGCTCGAGACGCCCGATTCGATTGTCGAGTTCTACGACCCGACGGACGTGTTCGGCGACCTGGCCGAGGCACTCGCCGACTCATTCCCCGCCGTGGTGGAGGACGTGGATGGGGACGATGAGGACGTCGAAGATGTCGAGGACGTGGAGGACGTCGAGGACGTCGAAGACGAAGAGGCCGACAAGAGGGCCTGACGGTCGCGCGCGGTCTTCCGCACGACCTCGCGTCTAGAAGGTGAGGCTGCTCGAGGCCGAGCTCGTCGAAACGCGCGAGTTCCTGCCAGGCCAATGGCTCCAGACGTATCGGGCGCCGTGGCTGGCGACCGGAGCGCAACCCGGCCAATTCGTGCACGTCCGGACGCCCGACTATTCCGGTCTAGTCCTGCGTCGGCCATTCAGCATCAACACCTACGACCGTATCGGCGGAACGGTCACGATCCACTTCCGCGTAACCGGAGTTGGCACGTCCTGGCTGGCCCGGATGCGGCCACAGGACACGGCCGAGATGCTCGGCCCGCTGGGCCGGCCATTCGAGGTTGACCCTCGCACTCGCCACGTCCTGCTGGTGGCCGGCGGCCTGGGCATGGCCGGCGTCCGCTCGCTCGCCGATGACGCCCTGGCCAACAATCGGCAGGTGGTGATGCTATTCGGGGCCGCCTCCGCCGCGGAGGTTTACCCCTCCTCGCTGCTGCCCGACGAGATCGAATATGTCGTGGCGACCGACGACGGGAGCTTCGGCCACCATGGCCGGGTGACCGAGCTCATCCCGCGGTTCGAGGCATGGGCTGACCAGGCGTTTGCGTGCGGGCCGCATCCGATGCTCGCCGCACTTGCGAGCTCGGCCAAGGGCCGCCAGGGACGGCTCGGAGTTGCGTCCCTGGGCCCGCGCCGTGGGCGGGGCACGAAACAGGCGCCACTGGGATCGAAGCAGGCCCGGCGCCGCGCCTGGCTCCAGATATCCATGGAGCAGAACATGGGTTGCGCGGTCGGGGCATGTCTCGGCTGCGTCGTCATGGGGGTGGATGGTCCGCAGCGCGTCTGTCGGGAGGGGCCGGTCTTTGCGTCGGAGGAGATCGTGTGGGACGCCCGATGGCCGTAGCCGAGGCGGTCGTGGGATCGGTCGACCTGTCGGTCGATCTCGGCCGTGGCCTGGTTCTCCGCAATCCGCTGCTGGTCGCATCGGGGACCTTCGGCTACGGGGTCGAGTACGGCGATGTCGTCGACGTCGACCGGCTGGGCGCGATCTGCTCGAAAGGCACAACCCTCCGGCCGCGGGTGGGCAATCCACCGCCGCGCGTGACCGAGACGCCAGCCGGGATGCTCAACTCCATCGGCCTTCAGAACCCGGGCGTCGACGCTGTGCTCGAGAAGTACGCCGACCGCTGGGAGAGCTGGTCTGTCCCGGTGATCGTCAACGTCGCCGGTGAATCGGTCGAAGACTACGTGGAGGTCGCTCGTCGCCTCGACGGCAGACCGGGCGTGGCCGGTATCGAGCTCAACATCTCGTGTCCGAACGTGGGCGCGGAAGGGCTGCAGTTCGCCCTCGATGCCAGATCGGCCGCCGAGGTCACCGCGGCAGTGCGCAAAGCGACCGACCTGCCGCTTATGGTCAAGCTGTCACCGGCTGCGACCGATGTGCGCGGCATCGCCAAGGCGATCGCCGAAGCCGGCGCCGATTCGCTCAGCGCGGTGAACACGCTGTCCGGCATGGTCCTCGACCGCGAGCGGCGCCGGCCGCTGCTGGGCAATGTCTACGGAGGCCTGTCCGGGCCGGCTCTCAAGCCGGTGGCGCTGCGCGTCGTCTATGAGGTTGCCCAGGTAGTCAAGGTGCCGATCGTGGCCATCGGCGGCGTAGGCTCGCTCGACGACGTGATCGATTTCTTGATGTGCGGCGCGTCTGCCGTGCAAGTCGGTACGGCGGTCTTCGCCGATCCGGTCCTGCCGCTGCGCCTCGTAGACGAGCTGGCCGCCTGGTGCATTGAGCGCGGATATGGATCGCACCAGGACGTGATCGGCGCCGCGCTCCCCGAGCGCCGCCAGAAGCCAAGCGTCAAGGGGGTCGAGTACCGGCCGTGATCGACCAGCCGATCCACGAGGGCGCGCCGCCCAACCCCGAAGATGCCCAGACCGCGGCGCGCGTCGAACAGATCTTCCGCGAGGCCGGCGCGTACCGCGATGGCCACTTCAAACTGAAGAGCGGCCGCCACGCGGACCGCTAAATCGAAAAGTTCCAGGTGCTGCAGTGGCCCGCGCGAGTCACCGATCTGTGCCGGCTCATGGCGGACCGTGCCTGGTCGCCGGGCGGTGTTACCGAGATCGACGTGGTCATCGGCCCCACCACCGGTGGCGTGATCCTGGCTTATGAGGTCGCCCGGCAGCTCGGTGTGCGCGGCATCTTCGCTGAGGTGGTCGGCGCTGCCGATGGCATGATTACCCGCGAGCTTCGCCGCGGCTTCGAGATCCGGCAGAGGGAGAAGGTGTTGCTGGTGGACGACGTCGTAACGACGGGCGCGTCACTGGCTGAGATGGTGCCGCTGATCGAGGCTGCAGGTGGCGAGCTTTTCCTGGCCATCGTCCTGGTCGATCGGACGGGCGAGCTGTCCAGCGTTGAATCGCCGGTGACTAACCAGGTGTATCGCGCAGAGGCTCTGTGGTCCCTGTCGCTGGCGACGTACGAGGCGGGCGACGGCTGTCCTGGGTGCGGGGAAGGGCGGCCGATCGGGACGCACGAAGCCCGCAGGCCGTCGGCACACTCGCCAGCCCAAGCACCCCCGCCGCC
>JBPCLD010000010.1:0-6910 GCA_051003655.1 Candidatus Limnocylindrales bacterium
ACCACCCCCGAATCGGCCGCCGATCCAGCGGCCAGCGTGAGTGGGATCGCCGTTGCGCGCCTGAACCACGCCGTGCTGTACGTCCGTGATCTCGATGCATCGGCCAATTTCTACAAGCGCGTGTTCGGCTTCGGCGAGATCGCCGGGATCCGCAACTTCATGGCGTTCCTTCGCGCTGGGGGCTCCGACAACCACCACGATCTGGGCCTGATGGCAGTCGGCCCCGCCGCCCCGCGACCACCACGTGGCTCCACCGGCCTTTACCACCTGGCCTGGGAAGTCCCGCGCATCGACGACCTTGCCGCAGCCGCCGGAATGCTCCAGGAGGCCGGAGCGCTGACCGGCGCCAGCGACCACGGCGCGACCAAGTCGCTGTACGGCCAGGATCCCGATGGAAATGAGTTCGAGATCATGTGGATGGTGCCGCGCTCTGACTGGGGCGAGTACGAGAACGACGCCCCGATCGCGCCCCTCGACATGGACGCGGAGCTCCGTCGCTACGGCGCCGGCGCAGGGGCGGCCGCCGGCGCCGACGAGGCCGTCGGCGCGGCTCAGGCCGAGTGAGCTTCGCCCAGATCCCCGGCTGGCTGCCCTATGACCTCGTCCACAGCAAGGACAACACCGTCACCGGCAGCGTGTTGGTGTGGCCGTCGCTCAATAGCCCGGTCCTCAGTCGATCCCGCGAGATTGCCGTCTACCTGCCTCCGTCACTGAAGGAGGGGCAGGGGTCGGGCCGTCGCTACCCGGTCATCTATTTCCACGACGGTCAGAACATGTTCGACGAGCGCACGTCGTACGTCGGGGAGTGGCACGCCGACGAGACGCTGGAGAAACTCGCCCGCGAGGGCATCGAGGCGATCGCGGTAGGCATTCCCAACGCGGGCGATCACCGCATCGAGGAGTACAGCCCGTGGCGCGGCCGTGGCCTGCGCGGCCGGCGCGCCGTGCGTGGCCTGGGCGATGACTACCTCGAGTGGGTCGTCGAGGTGATCAAGCCGCTCATCGACAGGTCCTTCCCGACGCGGACCGATCGCGAGGGCACCGGCATCGTGGGCTCGTCGCTCGGCGGCTTGATCAGCCTCTACGCGCTGACCAAATACCCCGAGCTGTTTGGCTTCGTCGGTGCGATGAGCCCGACCCTGGGCTGGCACGACTACTCGATCATCGATGTGTTCGACGACGGCGAGATACCAAGGACGCGAATCCATGTCGATATGGGCGGACGCGAGTACCGCGGCTTGACCCGGGACGCGCGCCGGTTCCGGGACGTGCTGGTGTCCAAAGGCTGGGTACACGGCCGCGACCTCAACTACGTGGAGGACAGGTACGCGCATCACCATGAGGACGCATGGTCGCGCCGCCTCCCGGACGCGCTGCGGTTCTTGCTGGCCGACGCCGCCGCCCAGGGCCGCCGCGAGCTCGAGGAGCCCGAAACAGCCGCTTAGCCTCGAGTCAGTCGGCCCATAGGTGCACGCGGTCTATCAGCTGGGGGGCGCCGAGACGCTCGGCCATGGCGCTGAACTCCTGTCGATGGGCGCCGCGCCAGCGCAGGTCGTCCAATGTTTCGGGCAGCGGCACATCAGTGACCAGGGTGGCCAGCTCACGAAACAGGAACGCCTCGTCGCGATGGTCGCGCAGCGAGGCGGCAAGGGCGGGTGCGCTGCGCAGCGACACGTCCCACGCGGCGGCGCGCTCCGGGATGGCCTCCAGGTGCGGGTAGCGGGTGAGCACAGTTGCCGCGGAGACCTTGCCCCAGCCTGGGATTCCCGGGTAGCCGTCGGCCGAGTCCCCAACCAACGCCAGGAAGTCGCGGATGCTCTCTGGAGAGACTCCAAAGCGGGCGCGGACTCCGTCGGCGTCGATGAGCTTCTGCTGCCGGCGGTCGTACATCACGACCTTGCCGTCCTCGCGGACACATTGGGCCATGTCCTTGTCGGGCGTCATGATCACGATCCGCTCGACCGATGGTTCGTCTGCCCAGCGCGCGGCGGCCGTACCCAGCGCGTCGTCGGCCTCCCATTCGACCATCGGCCAGACGACTACGCCAAGTGCCCGGAGAGCCTCCTCGGCCAGCGCGAATTGTGATGACAGCTCGGGTGCGACGTCCGCGCCGGTCTTGTATCCCGGCCAGCGCTTGTTCCGCCACGACTCGATGATGTGATCCGAGGCGCAGCCGAGGTGCGTGATGCGGTCCTCGCGGAGCAGGTACAGCGCGTTCTCGAGGACGCCGATAGTCGCGGTGACCGGCCGGCCCTCGGGATCGAGACGCTGTGGTCGCGGCGCGAAATGAGCCCGGAAGAGCTCATAGGTGGCGTCGAGAAGGTGGACCTGCAACGCGGCCGGTCAGGTTGAGGCGGGCGCGTCGGCGGCGGCGAGTGCCGCCCCGATGATCCCGGCAGTGTTCAGGAACTGGGCGGGCACGATCGGCGCCGTGCTCGCGAGGTACTCCCGGTACTTGTCGATGACCTTGCTGACGCCGCCGCCGAGGATGATCAGATCTGGCCAGAGGTATAACTCGAGGTGCGCCAGGTAGAAGTTGAACTCCTCGGCCCATGCCTTCCATCGGAGCCGGCGCCGCTCGCGGGCTACGCCGCTCAGCTGACGCTCGGCGTCTTTACCCTTGATCTCGATGTGACCGAACTCCGTGTTCGGAACGAGACAGCCGTCGACGAGCAGGCCACTTCCGATGCCGGTCCCGATGGTCAGCAACAGGACCGTTCCGCTCACGTCGCGGCCTGCGCCAAGTCGCTCTTCAGCGATGGCCGCTGCGTCCGCATCGTTGACCGCCACGACACGACGGCCCAGGGCGTTGCTAAAGAGCTCCGCAGCCGACACACCGATCCACGACTTGTCGATATTTGCTGCGGTCATCACCTGGCCGCGCTTGATCACGCCGGGAAGGCCAGCCCCGACAGGCAGGTTGTCCGGCAGGGCGTTGTCTGCGGCGATCGTGTCGACCACCTGTCGGACCGTCTGCGCAACCGCGTCTGGAGTCGACGGCTTCGGTGTCGCAACTCGCACCCGGCGCGAGACGAGCGCGCCCGTAGTCAAGTTGACGAGGGCAGCCTTGACCCCGGTCCCGCCGATGTCGATGCCGAGGCCGACCCTCTCTGCCTTTGCTGCCACGGCCGAAGCATAAGACCGCCAAATCCGGCCCCACGGGTGCCAGACCGTAAGATGCTTAATTACATGTTCGATCAGTTCGGCGACTTCAAGCGCCAGCTGCCCGACCGAGATCAGGAGGAAACATCCGACTGGGTCCGGTCGCTCGACTCCGTGGTCGAGGAAGAGGGCCGCGCGCGGGCGCAATTCATCCTGTATCGAGTCCTTAAGCGCGCGCGGCAACACAACCTCGGTCTGCCCCCGCTCACGTCCACGCGATACATCAACACGATCTCGCCCGAGCAGGAGCCCGACTTCCCCGGCGACGAGGCGATGGAGCTCCGAATTCGGCGCATGATCCGCTGGAACGCCGTGGCCATGGTCATCCGGGCCAACAGTCGGGCGCCAGGAATCGGGGGCCACCTGGCTACCTACGCCAGCGCCGCGACCCTGTATGAAGTCGGCTTCAATCACTTCTTCCGCGGCAAGGACGCGGACCAGATGGGCGACCAGATCTTCTTCCAAGGCCACGCTGCGCCGGGCATCTACGCTCGCGCCTTCCTCGAGGGACGACTGTCAGAGGATCAGCTTGATCATTTCCGCCAGGAGGTTGTGCCGGGCAAGGGCCTCAGCTCATACCCGCATCCGCGGCTCATGCCCGACTTCTGGGAGTTCCCGACCGTTTCGATGGGTCTCGGTCCTCTGGCGGCCATCTACCAGGCGCGCTTTAACCGCTACCTCGTTGCCCGGGGCATCAAGGACACCTCGAACAACCGTGTCTGGTGCTTCCTCGGTGATGGCGAGACCGACGAGCCGGAGGCGCTGGGGTCCCTCTCCGTCGCCGCGCGTGAGGGCCTCGACAACCTGACCTTCGTCGTCAACTGCAACCTGCAGCGCCTGGACGGACCGGTGCGCGGCAACGGCAAGATCATCCAGGAGCTCGAGTCCGTCTTCCGCGGAGCCGGTTGGAACGTCATCAAGGTCATCTGGGCGCGCGAGTGGGACGAGATGCTCGCCCAGGATGTCGACGGCGTGCTGGTCGACATGATGAATGAGACGCTCGACGGCGAGTACCAGAAGTTCTCGGTCGAGAGCGGCGCGTACATCCGCGAGCACTTCTTCGGCCCCGATCCGCGGCTGAAGGAGATGGTCGCCGACCTGTCGGACGACGACATCCTTCACCTTCGGCGCGGTGGCCACGACTACCGCAAGGTTTACGCCGCGTACGACGCGGCAACGCGGGCCAAGGGCAGGCCGACGGTGATCCTGGCCAAGACCGTCAAGGGCTGGACCCTGGGCACGGGTGTCGAGGGCCGCAACATCACCCACCAGGCGAAGAAGATGACCGAGCAGGAGCTGAAGGTCTTCCGCGATCGGCTCCAGCTTCCCATCGCCGACGAGAAGCTGAAGGACGCGCCGTACTACTACCCGGGCGACAAGGCGCCAGAGATCGAATACCTGCGCGAGCGACGAGCCGCCCTGGGCGGACCGGTACCGCGCCGCGTCGTCGTCACCAAGACGCTCGAGCTGCCGGGAGACCCGGTCTACGGCGAGTTCATGGCCGGCTCGGGCACGCAGGAAGCCTCGACCACGATGGCCTTCGCCAAGCTGCTGCGCAACCTGCTGCGCGACAAGGTCGTCGGCGACCGGATCGTGCCGATCATCCCCGACGAGGCGCGAACATTCGGAATGGATCCGCTGTTCAAGGAAGTCGGGATCTACTCGGCGCTCGGACAGCTGTACGAGCCGGTCGATTCAAATCTGCTGCTGAGCTACCGCGAGGCCAAGGACGGCCAGGTGCTGGAGGAGGGCATCACCGAGGCAGGGTCATCGGCGTCATTCCAGGCCGCCGGCACTGCCTACGCAACGCACGCCGAGCCGATGATTCCGTTCTACATCTTCTACTCGATGTTCGGGTTCCAGCGCACTGGAGACGAGTTCTGGGCCTTCGGCGACGCGCGTGGACGAGGCTTCATCTTGGGCGCCACGGCCGGCCGCACAACTCTCAACGGTGAGGGGCTCCAGCACGAGGACGGCCATTCGGTGGTCCTCGCCTCGGTCATCCCTGTCATCCGCATCTATGACCCGGCCTTCGCGTATGAGACGGCGGTTATCGTGCGAGATGGCATCGACCGGATGTATGGCGAGAACGCCGAGGACGTCTTCTACTACCTGACTCTCTACAACGAGAACTACGCGATGCCGCCGCGACCAGACGACGTGTCCGACGAGGACATCATCCGTGGCCTGTACCGCTTCAAGCCGGCACCGGAGGTGACTGGCGACGAGGGTCGCGCGCCGGTCCGCGCTACCATTCTGTCCGCTGGTTCGATCATGCAGCAAGCGCTTCGAGCGCAGCGGCTGCTCGCCGAGCGAGGCGTCGCGGCCGAGGTCTGGAGCGCGCTGTCGTACCAGCTGTTGCGCAACCAGGCGCTCGAGGTGGATCGGTGGAACCGGCTCCATCCCGACGAGGAGCAGCGCACACCGTTGGTGACCGAGCTGTTGCGCGAGCCGGCCGAACAGGGCCCCGTTATCGCTGTGAGCGACTACATCACGGCGTGGCCGGACATGATCTCCCGATGGGTGCCAGGCGGATGGTGGCGTTCGCTGGGCACCGACGGGTACGGCCGAAGCGACACACGTGAGGCTCTGCGGCGCTTCTTCGAGATCGACGCTGAGCATGTCGCCGCGGCCACGCTTGCCGAGCTCGCCCGCTGCGGCCGGATCGATGCGCGCGAGGCGCGCAAGCACATCGAGGAATTGGGGCTGGACCCAGAGGCGGCATTCGCGCTTCGATCCTGATCCTGGTTATTGCCGTGCTGGCTCTTGCCGGCTGCGCCACCGGTCCGTTCACGCCGCGGTCAACGATCACCGGTGTCGTGATCTCGGCGGATGGTCCGAACGCAGCGGACGTCGATCGGTTCACGCTGCGTACCAATGACGGCGCGATCGTCGCGTTCGTTGTCGGCACCCTGGAGCAGGCCAACGGAGGGCTCCCCGCGCCCCACCTGAGAGAGCACCTGGTGAGTGGCGAGCCGATCACCGTTGATTACCGGGTCGAGGGCGCTCAGAACGTCGCGATTCGTTACGCGGACGCGGCGACATGACCATACAACCGGCGCCGAGGCTGCCGCTTCTCGTGCTTGCTACCGCGCTGCTGGTTGGCTGTGGCCCCACCGCCGTCACGACCCCACCACCAGGCACAAGCGCCTCGCCCAGCAATGTCGCATCCCGCGCGCCAGGGAGCACCGCACCGACCCGCGCCCCCAGACCTGATCGGACGCCGGCACCTACGGCTTCAACCCCCGTTGCGGGCCCGTCGTTCAACGTCAACCTTTCGGTCGAACTATTCGCCACCGCCTTTCCTCCGCTCACGTTCATCACCAACGCGGGTGATGGCTCCGGGTTGCTCTATGCGGTGGGACAGAACGGAGTGATATCGGTCCTCTCGCTCGCTGGCGAAGTGCAGCCAGTGCCGTTCCTCGATATCGACGATCGCGTCCGATCCGGTGGGGAGCAGGGACTGCTCGGGCTCGCGTTCCATCCCGACTTCGAGTCGAACTGGCGCCTCTTCGTCAACTACACGAACAACGACGGAGACACCGTCGTATCTGAGTTCTCGCGCTTGAGTGGCCAGCCCGGGAGTGTTTTCGCCGACCCCGGCTCGGAGCGCGTGCTCCTCACGATCGACCAGCCATACGCGAACCACAACGGCGGCATGATCGCCTTCGGGCCCGACGGCGATCTGTACATCGGCATGGGCGACGGTGGCTCGGCCGGCGATCCAATGGGCAACGGGCAGGCCCCG
>JBPCLD010000011.1:0-12381 GCA_051003655.1 Candidatus Limnocylindrales bacterium
CGCGCCATGCTCCCCGCCGACGGCCCGCGCATAGTCGCGAAGATCGAAACGCGCGCGGCCGTCGATAACTTCGACGAGATCGCTCAGGTTGCCGACGGGATCATGGTTGCCCGCGGCGACCTCGGGGTGGACATTCCCTTCGAGGAGGTCCCGATCGTTCAGAAGGATCTGATCCGCAGCGCAGCGAAGCACGACCGCTTCTCGATTGTCGCCACGCAGATGCTCGAGAGCATGACCAATGCACCGCGGCCGACACGCGCGGAGGCAAGCGATGTCGCCAACGCGGTGCTGGACGGCACGGACGGGGTGATGCTCTCCGCCGAAACTGCAATCGGCGCCTACCCCCTGGAGGCGCTGCAGGCAATGAATCGCATCTGCTGTGCGACGGAGGCTGAGCCCGGCGCGAGCGATGTGACGGTGGGAGGGGAGGCGATCCCGGCCGCGACAGCCATCGTGCAGGCGGCGTCGGTGATGACCGGTCGGACAGACGTGGGGGCCGTCTGGTGCTTCACGCGGACGGGTCACACGGCGGAAATGCTGTCCATGACTCGCCCGGGCGTGCCAATCGTCGCCTTCACGCTCAGCCCCATCGTCGCCCGACGGTTGGCCGTGCGCCGCGGCGTCATCCCGATGATTCTGCCTGCCGGCGGCAAGGCCGAGCCGCTCATCGATCGGATGGAGGGCGCCTGGCGATCCCAGAAGGATCGCGCCAATTACGACGCGGTGATCCTCGTCACGACGTCGCAGCAGCCGACAGGTATCAACCGCTTCGAGATCCATCGGCTTTCTGGGCGTGCTACCAGCCCGCGGTAGGCGCTCTGCGAGGCGGATTCGACCGGTCCGTTAGGCTGGACAAGCGAAGGTCGGAGGCCCGCCAGCGGGACGCCGACCGTGCTGCGCAGCCGGGCGCGACGCCGGCCGGCGAAGCTCAGGTCGCACTCGGATCGCCCTAAAGCGATCATACGTTCTATAATCCGGTCCCTTGCCCAGGTCACTCATGTCCCAGGATCTACTCATCGTTCGCGGTGCGCGTGAGCACAATCTGAAGAACATCACCGTTGAGCTGCCGCGCGACCGACTGGTTGTGATCACCGGTCTGTCCGGCAGCGGCAAGTCGAGCCTGGCGTTCGACACGATCTACGCCGAGGGACAGCGTCGTTACGTCGAGAGCCTGTCTGCGTATGCGCGCCAGTTCCTGGGCCAGATGGAGAAGCCTGACGTCGACCAGATCGACGGCCTTTCTCCGGCGATCAGCATTGACCAGAAGGGTGCCAGCCGGAACCCGCGCTCAACAGTCGGGACCGTGACGGAGATCTACGACCACCTGCGTTTGCTCTTCGCGCGCACCGGTCACCCGCACTGCCCCAACGGCCATGAGATCGAGCGCCAAAGCGTGCCGCAGATCGTCGATCGCATCCTCGCCCTGCCGAACGGCAGCCGCCTGTTGATTCTGGGCCCGCTGGTGCGCGATCGAAAGACAGAAGGCGACCGCGTCTTCGAAGCGGCGCGCAAACAGGGCTTCGTTCGAATCCGCGTAGACGAGGAGATGCTCGACCTGGACGAGGTGACATCGCTTGACAAGTACAAGCGTCACACGATCGAGGTCGTCGTCGATCGGCTCGTTGTGCGACACGCCGACGACGAGGGGCTGCCCTTCGGCCCCGACCATCCGAACCCCGAACGGGCGCGCTTCGCCGATTCAGTGGAGACGGCCCTTCGTCTCGGTGAAGGCGTCATGGTCGTGGCTCCGGCAGACGGCAGCGAGTTCGAGGAGCAACGCTACAGCGAGAAATTCAGCTGCCCTTTTGACGGCTACACGATCGACGAGCTCGAGCCGCGCAGCTTCTCGTTCAACTCGCCGCACGGCGCGTGCCCGGCCTGCACCGGGCTTGGCATGCGCATGGAGTTCGATCCCGCGCGGATGATCAACTACAAAATCTCGATCGCGGACGGTGCGCTTCTGCCGTGGTCCCGGATGCCGATGACGGACTCCTGGTACGGCAAGGTTGTCGGGGCGATTGCAGGCCGCCGAGGCTTCAGGACTGATGTGCCCGTCGCGCAGCTCTCACCAGAGCACGTCGACTACCTGCTCAACGCGCCACGTGGCGAGAAGGTCCGAATTGGGTACCGCCAAAAGCGCAACACCAACCACTACGACGCAACGTTCGAGGGTCTCGTCCCCAATTTGGAGCGGCGTTACCGCGAAACCGACTCTGAGTGGGTCAAGAACGAGCTTGAGAAGTACATGGTCGCCCGCCCGTGTCCCGTTTGCGGTGGCGCAAAGCTCAAGCCCGAAGTGCTGAGCGTGACGGTCGACGGGCTGAATATCGCCCAGGTCGCGCAGAAGTCGATCACCGAAGCATTGAGTTGGGCCGAGCTGCTGCCCGATCGGCTGTCGGATCGAGAGCAGCAGATCGGACGGCAGGTCCTCAAGGAGATCCGCGCGCGCCTTGGCTTCCTGGTCGATGTCGGGCTCGACTACCTGACCGTCGACCGGACGTCCTCAACCCTGTCCGGCGGCGAGGCGCAGCGTATTCGTCTGGCGACTCAGATCGGCTCGTCGCTCATGGGCGTCCTTTACATTCTCGACGAGCCGACGATCGGCCTCCACCAGAAGGACAACGCCAAGCTGATCGCGACACTGATCAGACTGCGCGAGCTGGGCAACACGCTGATCGTGGTCGAGCACGATGAGGAGACGATCCGAACGGCGGATTGGGTGCTCGACATCGGTCCGGGAGCAGGCGAGCACGGTGGCGAGGTCATCGCCGCCGGCCCGCTGTCCACCATCCTGGCCGAACCGCGATCGATAACCGGCGCGTACCTGCGCGGCGAGCGCTCGGTTCCGATCCCCGACGTTCGACGACCGGGCAATGGAAAGGCGCTCGTCGTGCGCGGCGCGCGGGCACACAACCTCAAGAACATCGACGCGACCTTTCCGCTGGGGACCATGACGGCGGTGACCGGCGTTTCAGGCAGTGGCAAGAGCACGCTCGTGACCGAGATTATGTATCGCGCTCTGGCGCGCGCCCTGAACAACGCGCGCGACAACCCGGGCGAGCACGACCGGCTCGAGGGCGTGGAGGCGGTTGACAAGGTCATCGAGATTGACCAGAGCCCGATCGGCCGCACGCCGCGCTCCAACCCAGCCACGTACGTCGGGTTGTTCACGCCCATCCGCGAACTGTTCGCGGGTGTGCCAGAGGCGCGCATGCGGGGCTACGGCCCCGGTCGGTTCTCGTTCAACGTCAAGGGCGGCCGCTGCGAGAACTGCAAGGGCGACGGGATCATCAAGATCGAGATGCAGTTCCTGCCGGATGTTTACGTGACGTGCGAGGTGTGCGGCGGCGCGCGGTATAACCGCGAGGCGCTGGAGATCCACTACAAGGGCCGATCCATCGCGGACGTTCTGGACATGACCATCGAGGAAGCGAACGAGTTCTTCTCGCCCGTCCCGAACATCCGCAACAAGCTGTCGACCCTGGTCGAGGTCGGGCTGGGATACATGCGCCTGGGCCAGCCGGCCACCACGCTGTCCGGCGGTGAGGCCCAGCGCGTGAAATTGGCGACAGAGCTGTCACGTAAGGCGACGGGCAAGACCCTGTACCTGCTCGATGAGCCTACGACGGGCCTGCATTTCGCCGACGTCGAGAAGCTGCTCCAGGTGCTTCACCGCCTGGTCGACACCGGCAACACGGTCATCGTCATCGAACACAACCTCGACGTGATCAAGACGGCCGACTGGATCATCGACCTCGGACCAGAGGGCGGCGCGAGAGGCGGCCGGATCGTCGTCGCGGGCACGCCCGAGCAGGTGGCCGCCACTCCGGACTCGGCCACCGGCCAGTATCTGTCGCGCGTTCTGCGCGGCGAGCCGCTCATCCCGTTGAGCGACGTGACGTTCGCCGAGGCCGCGAGCCGTGGCGGCCCGTCGTCTGGCAACGGCCGCAAGGCGCGCCCGCAGACGGCAGTCAAAGTCGAGCCCGCCGCGACGGTCGCCCGCAGCTAGGCTGCCGGCTGCGCACCTGGCAGACGTCGAGGCGAAGGAGTTGGCTGAGGCCCTGCCGGTTGTCCGCGACGGCGCGATATAGGACGGTCAGGACGGGCATTGCCACGGGAAGCTTGGCGATCACGCTGATCGGCCACAACAACGGGACGTGACGCGCTAGTTCGACTGCGGCGGCGGCGCCCACAAACCAGTTGCCGTCAGTGTCCACCGCGTGCAGCGCGTCCATCAACTCGTCGCTCGGCGGCATGCCGGGGAGCCTCGCTTCCTGGAGCGACACCAGTCGCAATCGGCGACGCGAGTCGAGCTGCGCCAACACCCGCGCCGTCTGCGTACAGACGCCGCAGTCGCCGTCGTAGAGAACCGTCAACTGGTGAGTCATCGCATCACAGTCTGCCGTCTTCGCTGGTAATGCACCGCCGTTGGATCGCGGGCATGGAGATGGCGCCGACGCCGGTCAGGGACCGCGCAGGTAGCCTGCGCCCTAGACTAGCCCCGTGCCGGACATCGAATACGCATTCCTTGCCGACGCCGCCGACGCCCGCCCGGGACAGAAGTTCGCGGTCATCGGCGGCGGCGTATCGCGCCTTGGTGGGCCGCAGTTCCCCCTCCGCCACCCTCACCTTGCGCTCGTCTGCGGCCTGATGGTCACGACACCGGAGCTCGGTGCCGAGCATGATCTCCAGTTCGTCCTGCTCACGCCCGAAGGCAAACAACTTTCCAATGCGACGGCAAAGATCCTCGCCAACGGTCCGCCCGACGGGCGCGACAGCGTGCTGACGTTCAGCCTCGACATGTGGAACCTGTCGTTCCCGGCACCGGGCGACTACTCCATCCGCATCCTGGTCGACGGCTCTGAACGCAAGCGACTCCCGCTCGTCGTCGAGCAGCGCGAGCAACCGCAGGGGCAACAGCCGGGTCGAACAGGCTCTGCTCCGCCCTTCCCGCCTCAAACCGGGCAGGCCTGAGCCAGGTGCTCCCCGGCGTCGACTTAGAGCAGCTCATCCTGGCCGTTGGCCTGGTCGGCCTGTTCGCCATTGTCTTCGCCGAATCGGGCCTTCTCTTCGGCTTCTTCCTCCCCGGTGACAGCCTCCTGCTCACAGCCGGCGTCATCTCCGCTTCGAACCCTGACGCATTTCCGATCTGGCTGGTCTGCGCCGTTTGCTTCGTTGCCGCTGTGACCGGTGATGCCGTGGGCTATTGGTTCGGTCACCGTGTCGGACGGCGCCTGTACGACCGTCCAGATTCCCGCCTCTTCAAGAAGAGCCACCTTCTCGCAGCGGAGGCGTTCTACGAGAAGCACGGCGGCAAGACAATCGTGATCGCCCGCTTCCTTCCTTTCGTGCGGACGTTTGCACCAATCGTCGCCGGCACGGCGCGCATGCCTTACCCGCGCTTCGCGTTGTTCAATTTCACCGGCGCGGCGTTGTGGGCGATCGGCGTGCCGCTGGCGGGCTATGCCCTTGGCAGCGTGATCCCGCCCGAGGTCCTCGACCGCTGGCTCTACGTGATCATCGCGGCCGTCATCGCTCTCTCGATCCTGCCGACCGCAATCCACGTCTACCGGCAAAACCGCGACGAGATCCACGCCAGGGTTCGATCGCGGGGACAGGAAGGCGCCGTCGGCCCAAAAGCGGACGAGCCGGGGACGTGACCCGCCCTGGTCCTACGCGCGATGACGCGTGGGCGTTGCTGTGCGAATGGACGCAGTCAGACGCGCTGCGCAAGCACGGCCGGGCAGTCGAGGGTGCGGTGGGCTGGTACGCCCAGAACAAGTTTGGCCTGAGCGGCGCGGAGTTGGAAACCTGGCGTTCGGCGGGGCTCCTTCACGACTTCGACTACGAGCGCTATCCCGGTACGCACCCAATGCAGGGCACAGACGAGTTGAGATCCCGCGCGTATCCCGAGGAGCTCGTCCAGGCTGTCCTCGGCCACGGCGACCACACGGGCGTGCCGCGCACGAGCGACCTGGCGCACACGGTCTACGCATGCGACGAGATGAGCGGTTTCGTAATCGCGGTCGCGCTGGTGCGACCGAATCGCAGCCTCGACGAGCTCGACATCCGCTCCGTAACCAAGAAGATGAAAGACAAGGGCTTCGCCCGCCAGGTCCCGCGCGACCAGCTGACCAAAGGTGCTGACGAGCTGGGCGTGCCTTTCGACGAGCACGTGGCCAACGTCATCGAAGGGTTGAAGACGGTTCGGGATGACCTCGGCCTCTAGGCAGCCCGCCTGCCCGCGGCCGCCTCGGCCGTGATGCCTAGCTCGCTGTCGCTGAACGCCTCGCGCAGGAAGACAGAGGGGGCAGCCGGGTCGTAGACGAGGGTCAGCGACCTCTTTGCCCGGGTCCAGGCAACGTACGCGAGGCGGCGCTCCTCCTCGAGCGCCCTGATCGGATCCTCGGCGTCCTCGAGAGTTCGTCGGCTGGGAAAGACCCCGTCGTCCAGCCCGATACATGCGACGTGGTCGAACTCGAGCCCCTTCGTGCCGTGCGCAGTGGCAAGGATGAGATCGGCATCGTCCCGGCGCAGGCGACCGCGACGTTCGCGCGCCTCGGTGATCATCTGCATCAGCTCGTACGCTGACCGTGCGCCGAGCGACCATGTCAGCAGCGCCGCGCCTGCGCGTCCGCGGGGCGCTTGGCGAGCAAGGGCGACGGCAATCGGCAGCCGTGATTCCATCTGAGCGGACTCCTCCAGCAGGGCATCGATTATTGGGTCGTCGAGCAGCAGCCCGTCCTCACCCGCGCGATAGGGGATCCCCATCTCGAGGGCGATGGCGGCAAATGGTGCGAGCTCCGCGTTTGTCCGCGCCAGAACGGCGTGCTTGCCGGACTCGGCCGGCAGCCAACGCGTCAGCAGCCGCCTGGCTCGCGCAACATCGTCGCCCGGGTCGGCCGCCAGGAGGAGGTTGCCCGCGGCAGTCGGCGCCGCTTTGATTTCCTTCGCGAATCGCTCGTGGTTGCCTTCGACGAGTCGAACCGCACGCTCGACGACCGCTCTGGGGCAGCGATAGTTCGTCACGAGGTCGACCCGGCGCAGACCAGGCAGGGAAGCGGCCAGGTCGAGCACGCGTCGCACGTCGGCGAGACGCCAGGCGTAGATGGTTTGATCGTCATCGCCAACGAGAAAGACGTCGCGACTCTCGCCCGTCAGGACCAGGGCAAGCTCGAGCTGGCTTCTGTCAACGTCCTGAACCTCATCCACGAGCAGGATCTGGCAGCGCGCCTGCCACGCTTCGCGAAGGCGATGGTCTGCGCGCAGCGACGTGAGCGCACGCCGGACGAGATCGTCGAAATCGAGCGAGTGATTCTTTGCCAGCCACTCCTCGTAGTTGACGAACGCAGAAGCGAGGTCGGGATCGACGGGCAACGGGGCGCCCGATTCGACCAGCGTGAGGAGGTCGGCCGATTCGAGCATCAGGTCGAGCTTCAGCCGTGAGAAGGCGTCGTCGATGCGACGGAAAGCGATTGCCGAGGGCCGCTTGCCGTTCAGCCGCCGCACAACGTCTGCTCGACCGACAAGGTTACGCACCTGCACACCTGCCTCGGCCAGGATCTCCCGACCGAGGGCGTGGAAGGTGCGCACGCGGACCTGTGTACCAGCCGTGGCAATCGGAGCCAGGGCGGACGCCAATCGTTCGCCGAGCTCCTCCGCCGCGCGCTTGTTGAACGTGACGGCGGTGATCTGCCCGGGGTCCGCGCCGTTGGCGACGAGCCAGCAGATGCGCGCAACCAACGTGGTCGTCTTGCCCGAACCAGCGGGCGCAATGCAGAGAACCGGGCCGGGCGGCGCCGTCGCGGCGGCGCGCTGGTCGGGCGCCAGTCGGGCGAGGCGCTCCTCCACCTCTGGGTGCAGCGACATCTCTGAATCGTGATCGGCCTGACTTGGTTCCGGTTCATCTGGGGCTTATCGGCTGGTTATCCTTGGCCGGTCCCGTGGGTTGGTGCGCGCGGCTCGCGGCCGCTCTATTCGTGGCTGTGTTCGGTGGCGCAGCCGGTGTGGCTGCCCATCAGGGCAGCAGCGCCTACATGCTCGTGGCCCAGGACTTCATCCTGCCCGGGCAGCAGTTCGAGCTGATCGCGGCAGACATAGGCTCCAACGCGGCCCTGTCAATCGAGATCGCCCAAGCCCCGGTCGTCGCGCAGCTTGGCACGGTGCAGGCCGCCGGCGACGGCCATTTCACGGCCACTTTTTCTCTGCCATCGGACTTTCCCGGCGGATATGCGCAGATCATCGCGACCGCCAGCGACGGTACGGAGACTTCGACCTGGGTGTTCGTCGGCCAGGGCACCGCGTCGACCCCGCCACCGCCGGGCAGCGGCTCGTGGTGGACGGACCCGTCCGTGCTGGTGCTGGTCGGCTTCGTGATCGGCGCCGCCGGGGTGGCCGGTTATCTGCTCCTGCGCCCAAGGCGAAGGCGTCCCGCGACCGCTGCTGCCGCTCCCACCAGGACCAGGGTACGAACGAGGCGGCCAGGACCCCCACGCGCTGGCGGCTGACAGGACTTGCGCATAGGGCGAGAATGGGTCACAAGCCCAGACCGGCCCCGCGCCCCAAGCTTCATTACAACCATCAACCGGCCGATAACTGGCGCACTGGAAGGAGGATCGAGGCACATGGCCTCAGATTTCCGCGCGCGTCCGCGAGGCGGTCGCTTGATCATTGGACTTGCCGCGATGGCGATCCTAGCCGTTGGCGCATCGCCCGCGATAGCAAAGGAATCGGCCGGCACTCTCACCAGCCGAAGGGCGATGGTCGACGTGCTCGCGCCCGGTGGATCGGCTCAGCCGCTCATCACCGTCGGCGAGTCGATCGGCGGCTACACCTTCGAGGCGATCCCGGACGGCATCTCTGTCTGGAACAAGCACGGCCAGACCGTCGAGGTCTTCGTCAACCACGAGACTTCGCGGGTGCCCTTCCCACTGCAGCTCAATGGCGCCCAATGGCAGCCGCTCACCAACACGACGACCAGCGGCACGGCGCCCGGCACGCAGAACGACTTTGACAATGCGCAGCTCAGCCGCCTGCTCGTCAATCGCAAGACGGGTGGCGTGATCAGCGGCGAGATGGTCATCGACAGTGGCGCCAACTACCAGCGCTTCTGCTCGCAGTTCCTGGCCGACAAGCACGCCGGGTTTGAGCGACCGATCCTGTTCATGAACGAGGAGGCGACCGACTTCGTCTCGCGCACCGGCGACGCATATCCCGCGCCGACGACCGAGCCGCCGTCCGAGCAGGCTGGAGTCGTGGTTGCCTATGACGTCCTCAGCGACACGTACAAGACCATCTACGGCATGGGCCGGCTCAACCACGAGAACAGCGTCGCCATCCCCGGCTACAAGGCGCCGGTCGTCCTTACTGGCGACGACACGTTCACCACCAACCCTGCCCAGTCGCAGGTTTACATGTACCGAGCCGACAGCGCCGCACAGCTGTGGGCGGACTCGGGCGCGCTGTTCGGCTTCCGAGCAACCCAGCACACTGTCTACAACGACTACTACGACTTCCTGCCCGGCTCACCGCAGTCGATCAGCGGCGAATTCGTGTCGATTACCGACGCCGTGGCCAAGGGCCCCCAGGCCGGGCTGGAATCGGAGTCCGACTCCAAGGACGTATTCCAGTTCGTGCGCATCGAGGACATCGCCTACGACCGCAATGATTCGAGCATCGTGTATCTGGCCGACAGCGGTCGAGCAAGCACCTCGCTGCCCGGCCCGTCGACCAACGGACGAATCTGGAAGATGGTGCTCAACAAGAAGGACCCGCTGAAGGTCGACTCCCTGTCGATCCTCTATGACGGGGACCTTGGTGGACTGAACAACCCGGCGTTCATCCATCAGCCCGACAACCTCGAAACCACCAAGGGCTACCTGTACGTGACCGAGGATCCGAGCTCCGCCAACCAGGGGCTCAACACGGCACGCATCTGGCAGATCCCGCTCAGCGGTGGGGTCGCCGGTACGCCAACGGTCGTGGCAGCTGTCAACCAGGGCTATGACGGCGATCCGTCAATGGATGTCGATGGCTTTGCCAACGCCGGCCCGGGCTACTGGGAGTCGAGCGGCATCATCGATGTCTCGGATGCGTTTGGTCCGGGCACATTCCTGGTGACCGTTCAGGCTCACAGCCTGTGGGTCGAGAAGGATCCGGCTGACGACAACTGGACACGCGCGGCCCGTACCTGGACGCCGGGACCGGACGGCTTCCCCGACTGGATGAACAAGCGGGAAGGCGGCCAACTCGTGCTGATCACAATTCCGGGCGGCTGAGCCGCGACCCGCTAGAAGGCCCCAGCAGAGCGGCCCCGTCGAAAGGCGGGGCCGCATCTATTTGTGGGCCGCTGGCAGGCAGCCCAATCTTGATACGGCGCTACGATCGATTTGGATGACCCCACAACTCCAGGCGACCCTGGCCAAGCTCCCCACCAAACCCGGTGTCTACCTGCTAAAAGACGCACGCGGCGTGGTCCTCTACGTCGGAAAGGCACAGAGCCTGCGCAGCCGGGTGCGGCAGTACTGGCAACAGAGTCGGGCCGCGCAACCACTCCGGATCGAGTCGGCGATGGATCGCGTCGCGGACGTCGAGTACACAGTCGTCGACACGGTCAGCGAGGCGCTCCTCCTCGAAGCCACCCTCATCAAGCGCCACCAGCCGCGCTTCAACGTTCGCCTGAAGGACGATAAGAGCTACCCGTACATCAAGGTCACGCTGGGCGACGATTTCCCGCGCATAGAGCGGACGCGCAAGCTGCCCAACGACGGATCGCGCTACTTCGGTCCGTACGCGTCAGCGTCGAGCGTCGACGAGGCGATGAACCTCATCCGTCGGCTCTTCCCGTTCCGGACGTGCACGATCGACATCAAGGAAGGCAAGCGCGCACTGCCCAGGCCGTGCCTGCTGTACCACATCAACCGCTGCCAGGGCCCGTGCATTGAGGCCATCTCGACGCCCGATTACCGCGCGGACATCGAGCAGGTGATGCTCTTTCTCGAAGGCAAGCAGGAGCTGGTCGTTCGGCGCCTGCGCGAGGAGATGTCCCTGGCATCGAACGCGCTCGACTACGAGCGGGCGGCGGACATGCGCGACAAGCTGCGTGCTGTCGAGCGGACGATGGAAAGCCAGAAGATGGCGGGCTTCGCGCGGACCGAGCTCGACGTGCTGGGCTATTCACGTACGGGTGGTGGCGGCGCCGTCCAGCTGTTCGCGATACGCGACGGGAAGACGATCGCGCGCGACATCTTCCTGCTCGAGAACGTGGGCGATTCGACCGACGACGAGGCGCTCTCCGCCTTCATCAAGCAGTACTACGTTGCCGCGTCCTCTGTCCCGCCGCGCATCCTGGTGCCCCGCCTGCCCGCCGATGCGGACGAGTTGACGGCCTTCCTCGGAGCGCGGCGCGGCAAACGCGTCTCGCTCTCCGTGCCACAACGCGGGGAGGGGCGGGCGTTGATGAACCTTGCCGCGCGCAACGCGGCGGAGACGCTCGCGCGTGAACAGGCGCGCTGGATGGCGGACCAGGGCAAGACCCTCGCTGCACTGGAGGAGCTCGCCGCTGCGCTCAGCCTCGCCGGACCGCCGCTGCGCATCGAGTGCTACGACATCAGCACGATCCAGGGGACAAACACGGTTGGCAGCATGGTCGTGTTCGAGGAGGGCCGGCCTCGCAGCGGGGAGTACCGCCGTTTCCGCGTGAAGTCGGTCGTCGGCACAGATGACTACGCCAGCCATCGTGAGGTACTGCGGCGCCGTTTCTACCGCGCGCTGGAGGCGGAGGAGGGGGTCGCGGAGGAGCTGCGCTGGCGTCTGCCCGACCTGGTCGTGATCGACGGCGGCCTAGGACAGGTCAATGCGGCTCGCGGCGTTATGGACGAGTTCGGGCTGCATGACATGCCCGTGATCGGCCTGGCCAAGGAGCGCGAGGAAATCTTCATGCCCGGGCTGCCGCAGCCGCTCGTGCTGCCCGCTAACTCGCAGGCCCTCTACCTGCTCCAGCGCCTGCGCGACGAGGCGCACCGATTCGCCGTGACCTATCACCGGAAGCTGCGCGCGAAGTCGCAGACCAGGTCCGTACTGGATGAACTACCCGGCGTCGGCCCGGCGCGCAAGAGGGCCCTCCTGCGCGTGTTCGGGTCGAGCCGTCAGATGCGCTCGGCGACGGTCGATGAGATTGCGTCGGTGCCCGGCATCAGCCGCTCGTTGGCCGAGAGGATCCACGCCAGCCTGAACGCCTGACGAGACGGACTGCCAGGCAAACCTCCGCCCGTTCGGGGATCGCTTGCTATAGTCCCGGCCGATGCGTCGCTTCCTTCCCATTCTCATCGTGGTCATTGGCCTTGCCGCGATCGCGATCGATTTCCTGCCTCTGGGACGGCC
>JBPCLD010000012.1:0-4674 GCA_051003655.1 Candidatus Limnocylindrales bacterium
GATCCAACCGACCGTGCAGGCATTGACCGTGGGAGTAACGACGACGCTCGCCGCGCCGGCGGCGACGGTTGCTTTTCCGGCGGCGTGGGCGAGCTTGAGCCCACGCTCGACGTTCAGTCCGAACCCCGTGTTGCCGCCGCCGTGGCCGAAGCTGCCGCCGAAGTGGCCGGCGGTATTTGCGAACCCGCGGACGCCAGAGGCACCGGCCGTGGCCGACTCGAGGGCATCCCCGAAGAGCCCGAAGCGGCCATGACCCTCCACGCCGCTACCCAGCGCGCGAGCGAACAGTCCCACTCCCGCAGCAATTCCCGACACGTTGTCGATCGAGGCCGTCGTCTGAGTCGACGACACTGCGTTCAGGGCGTATCCGTCGCCGCCTGCAGCGGAGTTCTCCGCGTATATCGCGTCCGCCGCCGGTGCGAAGGCGAGCGCGCGCAGACCGCTCCCGGTGCCGGTTGTCGCGCTGTTCCTGGCAACGACTCCGGTTCCGTTCGGAATCGTGGTTTCGCCGAGCACTCCCCGGCCAGCGTTGCCGTAGACACCAATCCCAGGACCAGTGGAGATGCCGCGGACGCCAATCGGCTCGCCGGTCGTTACGCCGTTGAAGCCGTTGACGCCAGCGCCGGCGCCCGACTTGGACTCACCATGGACACCGAAATTAACGCCTGAGGTGGCGGACGCGAAGCCGCGCACACCCCGACCGGTCGCGCTGCTCGTTTCTCCCAGCACACCGAACGCTCCGGCGCCGGTGCCTTTGCCTTTGAAGCCATTTGAGCTGGACGTGATGCTGGTCACGCTCGATCCACTGTGTGCCTGGCCGACCTTGACCGTATCGCCGTTCGCGGCATCTGCCTCCCGCGGGCGACCCAAGGCGCCGAGCGCCATCGCGCCGAGGCCCCCGAGGGCCGCAGCGAGAACCCCACGACGACTCCTGACTTCATTCTCTGCGACGGCCACGTGGCACCTCCCTCGCCATACGCGCCGCGCCGATATCGGGCAGCTAGCGTGCCTGCACGCTAGTAGTTAAGCGCGCCGTCATGCAATCCGAGAATTCCACCGACTATTGACTTCTCATTGGCCCAGGGCCTGCTCGAGAAGCCGTCTGCTCGATCGAAATACCTACGGGTACAGGCCGCGCATCGAGGTTGCCTCGGACACGCGATCGACCGCCAGCAGATAGGCGGCGAGGCGCATGTTGACCTGCTCACGCTGCGCGATGGCGAGCGTTTCGGCGAAGGCCTTGGTCATGATCTGGTGCAGCTTGCCGTTGACGATCTCCAGGCTCCAGTGGTCTCGATTGAGGTCCTGGACCCATTCGAAATAGCTCACGGTCACGCCACCGGCGTTGCACAGGATGTCGGGGATCATGAACACGTTGCGGCGGAAGAGGATGTCGTCCGCCTCGGGCGTGGTCGGTCCGTTGGCGGCCTCGGCGACGATCCTGGCCTTGATTCGCTCGGCGTTCGAGGCGCTGATCTGGTTCTCAAGGGCGGCGGGGATCAGGACGTCGCACTCGATCTCGAGAATCTCGGCGTTCGACACCTCACGTGCGCCGGGGAAGCCGACGACCGTGCCGTGCTCAGCCTTCCACGCGACGAGGCGCCCGATGTCCAGGCCCTCCGGGTTGTGGATGCCGCCCGACGAGTCCGACACGGCGAGGATCTTTGACCCTTCCTCGGCCATCAGTTGGGCCGCGATAGAGCCGGCGTTGCCGAAGCCCTGAACTACGACGGTCGCATCGTCGAGGTGGAGGTGCAGGTGTCGGGCGGCCTCAATGATGCAGTAGACGGTGCCGCGCGCTGTGGCCTCGTTGCGACCTTCGGACCCGCCCAACGAGATGGGCTTGCCGGTAACGACGCCCGGGACCGTGTACCCGATATGCATCGAGTAGGTGTCCATGATCCAGGCCATCGTCTGCGCGTTGGTGTTGACGTCTGGCGCCGGAATGTCGCGCTCCGGTCCGATCAGGACCTCGATCTCCGTCGCGAAGCGCCGCGTCAGGTTTTCCAGCTCTCGCTGGCTGAGCTTCTTGGGGTCGACGATGACGCCACCTTTGCCGCCGCCGAACGGGATGCCGACAACTGCGCATTTCCAGGTCATCCACATCGCGAGGGCCTTGACCTCGTCGAGGGTCACGTCCTGGTGATAGCGAAGGCCGCCCTTGGCCGGGCCGCGACCGAGGTTGTGCTGAACGCGGTACCCGGTGAACACCTGGACGTTTCCGTCATCCATCTTCACCGGGAAGTGGACCGTCAGCTCGCGACGTGGCTCGCGTAACACCTGTCGCAGGCCGGGTTCCAGCTTGAGCTTGTCGGCGGCGATATCGAACTGCTGTTGCGCCACATGCCACGGGTTGATGGGCGGCGCGACTCGTTCGGTCGTCATCGAAGTTGCGATCCTCCAGGGAGTTCAGCTACGGCCCGAAATCAGGGGGGCCACGGAAGCGGGCGCAGTTTACACCTCGTCTGCGACGGCCCTCTCCAGTCCCGAGGACGCCTCCGTCTGATGCGGATTGCGACATTCCACTTGAAATGAACACCTCATCGCCGAAACGGGTTTTGGCGGCCGGGAGAGCCGGCTTGTCCGCCATTAGCGAAGCCGGTTTGTGCAGTTCAATTGTGAGAACCGCCCGATTCGGCCTTGGCACCGGCCGCAACGCCCCCGATTCCAGGACCGACTGTTCAGATGAAATGAAATCCTGCACCGATCGAACGGCGAGACCACTCGACGTCGAGGCACGCGTTCGATGTGGGTAGAACACGTACGGCGAGGGCGGCGCCGACCCTCACGCTGACATGGTCACTGCGCCGTACGCGCCTGGGCCAACGTGCGGCCCAACGGAAGCGCCGATCAGGTTGATCGTCATCTTGTCGCGTGCGACGCCCGTGGCCGCGGCGAGCTCGGAGGCGAACGCCTCGATGTCAGGGCTCTGGCCGTGAAGGACTGCCACTCGCTCTGGCTTCGCCGCCACAAGAAGCTCGAGCAGTCGTTCGCGGGCACGTCCCCGCGTACGCGGCCGATCCGCCGTTTCGACCGCACCGTCCTCGAGGGTGATGATCGGCTTGATGGACAACACACTACCTATCGCAGCACGCGCCGGGCTTATTCGACCGCCGCGCTTCAGGTACTCGAGGGTTTCCAGCACGACGTAAAGGTTGACCTTGTCGAGTCGACCATTCACCTCGGCGACGACCTGTTCGGCCGACATTCCCGATGCCGCCTTCTCTGCCGCCAGCAGGACCAATAATCCCGTGCCCATGCTTGCCGTGTTGGAGTCGACGATGTGGATCTTCCTGTCCGGCAGCATCTCCCTCGCAACCTTTGCGCTGCCCAGGGTGGCCGACAGCTTTGATCCGACGCCGACGTAGACGATTTCGTCGACTCCGTCCGCGAACAGACCCTCGAAGGTGTCCTTGAACGTGCCCGGTGCCGCGGCAGCAGTCTTCGGGAAGGGAGCTCCGGGCGCGGTCAGCTCACGCCAGAAATCGTCCCCCGAGAGATCGACCCCCGCGCGGTATTCACGGTCTCCAAAGCTGACCAGCAACGGCACGACCGTGATGCCGGCGGCCTTGGCCTGGTTGGGCGGCAGGTCGCTGGCCGAGTCGGCCACGACCGCCACACGGCTCATGATCGAAACCGGGTATGACCGTTGGCCTTGAGGCTAGACCCTCTCGAAGGCCATAGCGACGGACCCTCCCCCACCAAGACAGAGCGTTGCCAGTCCATAGCTCCCCTCTCTCCTCCGTAGCTCGTGCAGCAGTGTTGCGACGATTCGCGCGCCGCTGGCACCGATTGGGTGACCCAACGCGATTGCCCCTCCGTTGACGTTCACCTTCGACCAATCAAAGCCGAGTTCGCGCCCGTCGGCAAGGACCTGCGCGGCGAACGCCTCGTTGATCTCGACCAGATCGAACGCCTCGATGGGCATCTCGATCTTGGCCAGCAGCTTCTGCACTCCCTTGACAGGTGCAAGGAACAGCCACTTGGGCGCGACTTCGGCCTGGCTGTAGCCGACGATCCGGGCGAGCGGCTTCAGTCCCAATCGCTCAACGGCGCGCTCGCTGGCGACGACGGTCGCGGCGGCCCCATCGGTTATCCCCGGCGCGTTGCCGGCGGTGACCGTGCCATCGAGCATGCCAGCGGGTGAATCGGGATCCGGATCCGGCAGTGCAAACACCGGCTTCAACCGGGCGAGCGCGTCGATGCTCGTGTCGCGCCGTGGGCCTTCGTCGGTGTCGAAATCAACCGTCTCCTTGCCGCGCTGGATGGGCACCGGCACGATCTCCTCGGTGAACCGTCCGCCATCGATCGCCTCGATCGCTCGCCGATGGCTGTCGAAGGCGAACTGGTCCTGGTCCTCGCGGCTGACCTCATTCTTCATCGCCACGCGCTCAGCGTGGGTGCCCATGTGGCATGATTCGGTGCTGCACCACAGGCCGTCGTGGACCGTCGAGTCGATCATCTCCGCGTTGCCGAGGCGGTAGCCGAAGCGGGCTCTGGGGATCAGGTACGGGCCCTGGTTCATGTTCTCCATGCCGCCGGCAATGACGATCTCGGCGTCGCCGGCGCGAATCTCGGCGGCGCCGAGCATGATCGCCTTGAGGCCCGAGCCGCAGACGCGGTTGATCGTGGTGGCGCTGGCCGAGTCGCCGAGGCCGCCCTTCAGGGCCGCCT
>JBPCLD010000013.1:0-4425 GCA_051003655.1 Candidatus Limnocylindrales bacterium
GTACTGGAGCCAGGCATGAGCGGGGGCGCTGGCGAGGATCTGCCGCCCGCGCGAATCCCGGCCGGCGGCGGTGCGCAACGCGCGTGCCGTACGGTAGAGCGGCAGCACGGGCGAGCCCACGATGCGCAGCCAATCGCCGCGGCCCATTTTCCTGCGCCGGTAGCCGGCGATCGTTCGGCCGTTGTCGAACTCGGCCAGCGAGGTCCCCCAGAAGCCTTGCGACTGGAAATGGCGGACGCGGATGCTGTCGTCGGCGACGAGCCGTTCGCCCTCCAACGCTGCCGGCAGCTCCAACCAATCGATCAGCCCGTGCTCGGCATCGCCGCCGAGTCGCTCCAGGACGCGTCGTTTGTAAGACACGTTCGCCGGGCCGGATATGCGCGTGGCGACCCCGTTGGACAGCGGTGGCATATACGGGGCCTGGGTCAGGAAGAACGCGGCCAGGTCCACCAGGCGCTTGTCAGTGCCATTCGTGACCGCACCGCCGATGGCACCTGCGGCTGGGTTGCGGGCGTGCGCGGCGATGATTCGCTCGACCCAATCGGGCGCCACCTCGCAGTGGTCCTCGGTCGCCGCGAGGATTTCCCCGCGGGCGGCGCGGTAGCCTGCGAGCCGCAGCTGGAAGACCGACCTGCCGGGCAGGGACAGCCAGGTGATGCGTCCGCCCAGCGCCTGCATCTCCTCCGCCGTAGGCGGCTGGCCACTGGAAGCGTCGGCGACGATGACCTCGCCCCCGGCTAAGAGGGTTTGGCCGACGACCAGGTTCAGCGTTGGCCTCATCGTCGGCCACCCACGGATGGTCGGCATCAGCACGGTCAGCGGCACGCTCGCCTCGATCAAGGCCGTCCTCCATCCGAAGTAACGCTGGGGCGCGGCCGATTCTAATGGCCGGGCGTCGCGCGCCAGTAGCATCGCGCGGATGGTCGAATTACTCGGCCCCAGTTGGCGGCTTGCCCTCGACGCGGGATCTCTTCATCGCCAACCGGCGGGTGTGGGCGTCTATGTTCGCGGCCTCGCCCACGGGTTGAGCACGCTGATGCCCGAGCGGCTGGCGCTGATCGGGGTCAGGGCGGGGGTCGAGCTCTCCGCGGCGACGACAGCCTCGGCCATACCGGCGGTCCCCTTCCAGGCACCTAACTACCACGCCTGGCTGCAGACGCGCTCGGACCGCGACGCGCGCCGAACCTCAGCTGACATCGTGCACTACACGAATGCAGCGGCACCGCTCGCGGCGCGGCTCCCATTCGTCCTCACAGTCCACGACCTGTCTGTGCTGCGGCTGCCGCGATTCCATCCGATGGCGCGCCTCGCTACGACCCCGGTCATGCTGTCGGCCGTCGCTCGTGCGCGGGCAATCATCGTCCCGTCGCGCTGGACCAGGCGGGAGCTGGTGCGCGGCCTGCGCGTATCTGCGGGCCGCGTCACCGTCATCGAGCACGCTCCGTACGACGGGACACAGGAGGCTGGCGCCGAGGACGGTGTCACGGGCCACGAGACCCTGGAGCGCAACGGCCTCAAGGCGGGCGAGTTCCTGCTGTACGTGGGTACCCTCGAGCCACGCAAGAACATTCATGGACTCCTTGCCGCATTCGAGCAGCTCGCGCCCGAACAGCCCAGCATGCGCCTCGCGCTCGTTGGTGCCGCTGGCTGGCACAGCGAACCGATCATGAGGCGCATCGCGAGCAGCCCTGTTGCCGACAGGGTCGTTGTGACCGGCCATCTCGAACCCGCCGAACTGTTGCACCTGATGCGCTCATGTGCAGCGTTCGCGTACGTCTCGGTCTACGAGGGTTACGGCATGCCGATCGTCGAGGCGATGGCGGCCGGCGCTCCTGTCGTAACCTCGCGTACCACGGCAATGCCCGAAGCCGCCGGCGGCGCCGCTGTGCTGGTCGATCCGTTCGACCCGGCGGACATTTGTCGTGGCCTGCGCGATGCCCTTCGACGGGCGGATGAGCTGCGCGTCGCCGGCCGAGCACGATCCGCGGGTCGATCGTGGACGACTGTCGCCGCGGAGCACATCGAGGTCTATCGTTGGGCCGCTGGTACTAAACGCTAGGTCGACACACTTGGACAGCCCGGCGATGCTGACGGCGTGACGGATCCGATTGTGCGCGACGGATGTGGCTTGGGCATGCCTGCACGCGAGATCTCCAACCCGTCGGATGGTGACGGCGCCGTGAGTAGCTCCGTGAAGCCCGACGATGGCGTCACCGAGCGCCCCCAGGGGCCGGTGGACGCCCGCCAACGCAGCATCCTCCGATGGGTCCGTTGGTTGCTTCTGCTGGGACTGGCGGCAGTTGGCGTGACAGTGGCGATCGGCGCCCTGCGTACGCCGGCGGACCCGGTGGCTGTTCTGGGCCTGGTCGGTTACCTCGCCGTTGTCGTCGCGCTCCTGGCGGAGCTGCGCGTCGGACGCGCGCTTGACGAACGCCGCGCCTCTCGCCAGGCAAGGCAGACACGCATGCTCCAGGGCATGTCGCGGTCGGTATCGCCCGAGGCAATCGTCGAGGCATTCGTCGACGAGCTGCGCCACACCGCCGACGCGGACCACATCGTCGTAGCCCGACTTCGACCGGTCGAGCGGGTCGTCGAGACCACGCTTGTCTCCAGCCGCGCGATGCTCCCACCGGCGCGGTCAATATTGCCGGCCGGCGTTCTCGAGGCGCCGAGCCCGCCCCGACGCCGTGTTCGGCGCAGCCTGTCTCAGGCGGGTGCCGGAGGTGACGCAGCGCAGGCCGTGGCGGAAGGGCTCGCGGCCAGGCTCGGCCAGACCTACGCGCTGACATACACCCTCGCCGCGCCGCTGGTCGCGGATGGACGAGTGGTCGGTGCGCTGATCCTGTCTCGCCGACAGGAGCGCGAGTGGTCGATCGCCGACAGGCGCCTCCTGGCGTTCTCGGCAGAGGAGCTTTCGGCCGCGCTCGCCCGTGCGTTCGCTTTCGAAGAGGCCGAGATCCGGGCCAACATCGACGCGCTCACCGGGCTGCCAAACCGGCGCTATCTCGAGGAGCTTCTGGCGACCGTTGGTCCGCGGCGCCGCTCGGGCGATCGGCTTGGTGCGCTGATGATCGACCTCGACCATTTCAAACGGCTTAACGACCGCTACGGGCACGCGACCGGGGACCGTGTCCTGCGCGCCGTGGCGGAGCGAATATCGGCTGCCGTGCGAGCTGACGACACGCCGACCCGTTACGGTGGCGAGGAGTTCGCGGTGGTCCTGCGCCGGGCCGATCCTCAGCAGGCAGTCGAGGTCGCCGAGCGAATCCGCGAACAGATCAGCCTTATCTCGATCGCCGACCTGGCGGTCGACGAGCGGGTGACGGTTTCAATCGGAGTGGCTGTCGCTGACTCGCACGTTACCGACCCGACCATGCTGCTGGGCGACGCTGACGCGGCCCTGTACCGTGCCAAGCGCGAGGGGCGCAATCGGGTCGTTCTGGCCAAGTGAAGCCGATCAGCTTCGGCCCGGATGGTGCCGGCGTCCTGCGGCGGGCATATCGGCGCTCCCCCATTCGGGATGTTGCAAGGGTCAACTGGACTCATCGCGGGCTGCGTCCCAGCGACGTGATGGTTGCCTCCTACCCACGCTCGGGAAACCTCTGGCTGCGATTCATGCTCGTCGAGCTGATCCTCGTTGATGCATCGGTCGACCTGGTAAGGAGCTCGGCGCCGTATGTCGGCGCCCACCATGGCGCTCCAGCCTTTCTGCCAAACCATGGCCGGCTGGTCAAGACCCACGAGCCGTACATCGCCAACTACCGGTGCGACATACACCTCGTTCGGGATCCGCGCGACGTGGTGCTCCCCTATTTCCGGTTCCTTGAGTGGAACAAGAAGCCGGGCATTTCCGCAGCGGCTCGATCGGCAGCTTGCGTTCGAGAGATTCGTCGAGGCCTTTATTGGGGAGCGGCTGGATGCGCACGGCACCTGGAAAAGCCCCCTCGCCTCGTGGACCGCGGCCCGGCTGGACGGTCGGGCCGACGTGATACAGATCCGTTTCGAGGAGATGCGCGCTCAACCGGCAGCGGTGGTTCGGCGGATTTCATCGTGGCTGGGCGCAGCCGTGAGCGAGGCTGACATCACGCGAGCAGTTGAGCGATCTTCGATCGATCGCATGCGCGGCGCTACGGCTCCCAACGTTCGTCCCTCGCCAGACGTCGGCCCGCTGGTCGACCAGGGCAGGGTGGGCGGTTGGCGTGATGTCCTCACCCAGCAGCAGGTTCCCAAGTTCGACGAGTTTGCCGATGGTTTGAAGCTGATGGGCTATCCAACGAGCTGAACGGTCCCGGTTCTAACTGCCACGACCCTGTGTCGGGGACCGGGCAAGCTCGCGGTAGCGGTCGTACAACGGCTGGAGAACGGCCGAGGCGATGAACGATCGAGCGGCGTTGGCTGCGGTGGTTGCGATTGGTTCGCGCGGTT
>JBPCLD010000014.1:0-10634 GCA_051003655.1 Candidatus Limnocylindrales bacterium
TCGTCGACTTCGACCCGGGACTTGATGCCGCGCTCCTCCACGTGGCTGGGATGGCGGCTGCCCCACTGACGCTCGACGACGGCCTGCCTGAACGCGGCCAGCCCGCGGCCGCTCTCGGCTTCACGGGTGGCGGCCGCCAGCGGGTCATCCCGGGCGTGATCAGCCGCGTCGTGAGCGCTCTCGGACGCGAGATCTACGGCCGCTCGGTGATGTCGCGCGAAGTGATCGAAATGCGCCTGGATGTCGCGCCCGGCGACAGCGGCGGTCCGGTGCTGCTGCCCGGCGGCACCGTCGGAGGCGTGACGTTCTCCGAGTCCCGCGACAGCCCCGAGATCGGTTACGCGCTGTCGCCCGTGGCCGTGGCGGCGTCGATCAGCGACGCCCTGCGTTCCACAGTCCCCGTTGCGACGGGCGCCTGCATCGTCCCGTAAGGCCGCAACGCCGCGTCAGGTTCCGGGCGGCGGAGGGGCGTTGGGCCCGATGATGAAGACCCTGATCACCTCGCTCAGCGTGGCGTAGATCAGCGGCGCACTGGCAATGAGCACCGCCCGCCCAAGCGCGACGGTGTCACGGAATGGCCATGTCGTCATCTCCTGGACAGTCTTGCGCAGGGGGATGAGGGCGCTCGTGGTCGCCCCTACTCGGGTGGCCTCGGACGCTTCGGTGGGGAGTGACCCAGACACTGTTTCGTAGAGCTCGCCGATGCGCGAGCTCAGCCTGGCCAGCGCCGCATCCTTGGCGGCCGCCATCTGGCTGTGAATGCCGCGCAGGGGCAGCAAAAGGGCGAGGACGATTGCCAGCGTCGCCTCGACGACGACGCTCCATCCGACGACCGTCGTCGGCACGCCGAGCTCGACCAGCAGGATCAGGATCACTCCCGCCGGCGCCAGGGCCAGCGCGAGGGCGATATTGCCGAATGGAACCAGATCCGACGTATCGAACACGTCGATCGACAACGGCTCGCGGGACAACCTGCCGAGCTGCCTGGCCAGTCGTGCGGCGACGTATATGAGGCGCAGGAACGCCCAGCCGATGACGGTGTGGCCAAGGAGGATGACCGCGGCGGCAATGGGGTCGGCGGGCAGCTTCGTTGCCAGCTCCGTCACCGGATCGTCAATCAACAGGTCCGCCCGCAGGCCGACAAAGAGGACGACGGTGATGAGCGCGCAGCCCAGGAATATGACCCCGTCGACGATCGGCGCCGGGTGACGCATTCGCTGCACGTAGCTGTCGAAAGCGCCCTGGTCGATCTTGACCAAGTTCCTGACCGCGGTGAGAGACCGTCGCGCGGTTACGTCGAGCAGGACCCACATCACCAGCGCGTAAAGCACCAGCGCGATCACCGTCCAGCGCTGGATGACCAACGCGGGCGGCAACATCTGTAGCGGCGGGCTGTCGCCAAGATCCTCGACCAGCTGCCCGGCAGCGACGATTCCAACCGACGCGATGGTCAGGATCGGATAGGCCGCGCGTCGCAGTCTTACGCTGACGGTCCCCCGCTCCGATAGCCGCGCGGTCGCCGACGCGAGCCGGCCACGGCTCCGGGCTCCAGGACGCGGTTCGCGGGGCGCAGTCTTCATCGAGACCCCTCTAGAGGCGCGGATTCTAGCCGTGGCCGCGACGGTGAAAGGCCCCTCGACGCGCCCGCCTGCGCATTGACAGCGCGAGAAGGGTCAACGATGCTCCGACCGCGACCCCGCGTCGGCCGACCGCCAGGGATTGGATGTCGTGAACCACACTCCCGAAATGGAGATAGAGCGCATCTCGACCGCCTACGAGATTCGCGTGCGCGCGCTGCTGGGTGGCGATCTGCCCGAAGAGCTGATGCTGCGCGACCGGCTCGACCCGCAGCGCTGGATCCTCGAGTGGAACCTGGCCCGGTGGCTGAGTCAGGCATATGGGCTGGACGCGCGACTAACCGACGAGATCTCGGTCAGCAACCTCCTCGGTCTGGCCTCGATCAGGTTGCGTGACGACGTGGAGGACGGCGAGCTTGCGGCAGCGACGGGCTCTGCCGCGGCGTTCGACATTAGCGACCGGTTGTACGAGGACGCCCTGGCCATCTACCGACGCTCGTTCGATCCGGCGTCGGACTTCTGGGCCTACCTGAGCGAGCAAATGAGCGTGTGGCGCGCGGCGACCGTGGACGGCGGCTCGCCCAACCGTCTCGCTGGTCGGGGAGCACCACTGAAGATCTCCGCGTTCGGCGTCTGCCTGCTGACCGATCGCGCTGATCAGTTCCTGCTGATCGACCGCAGTCTCGATCGCGCGCTGACGGCGATGGTGCGCTACGACCACCTCGTCGACTGGCGCGACGACCTGGCGGCGGGGCGGTGGAATGCCTTCGTCGAGGCATCGGTGCGGACGGTGAAGTCCGCCCGAGCCACCCGTCCCAGCGACGCGGAAGTGCAGCTGGCAATGCTGACGACGGACGCAATCGAAGCTTATTTCGATCGGATCGTCGGCGATCTCGAACGTGCGTCGACTCTCGCGCGGGCGGCGGGAGTGCCCCTATTGGCGACCCACCTGGCGGGCACTGCTGCTGATCTGGGCGATCAGGGCGCGACCCTGGCAGCCCGGTACCGCGCCATCTCGGAGCGCGCGCGGCAACTTCTGTTCGGCATTCAGCCGCCGCTGGCGGCGTAGGCATTCGAGAGAGGAAGGGAACGATGAACGACGACAACAGCGCGATGAACGGCGACAACATGGAGTCGATGGGCGAAGCGGGTTACGGCGGCGGATTGAACCAGGGAGGCGGCGAGCAAGAGGTCTACACCGGCCATACCGAGCGGGAGGTCGCCTTCAAGCTGTTGGCCGCGCACGCATTGGTAGACAGGGACTTCTATTGGCTCCTGCGCAAGGATCCAGTTGCTGCCGTCGCTTCGCTCCACATGGTGCTCGATGAAAGCGACTACGAGTACCTGAGGGGTCTCGCCACTGAAACTGGCCCGGGCGTCGAATGGGAGCGCATCGATGCGCTCGTGGACGACGCTCGTGAAGCGCTGCACGCGCCGACGGTCGTCCGGTCGATCTGGTAGGTCCCCGGGCGCGGTCCTAGCGCCGCGCCTTGATCAACCGGCCGCGGCGCGTGATGGCGCGGCTCGATAACGCGGCAACCCCCATCGCCACCAGGGCTCGCTCGCTCGGCGGCAACGGCCGCACGATGGCGAGGAACTCCTCGGCGCGGGCGCCGTCGATGCGTGCCAGGAGGCTGCGGCCGTCGGCGGTGACCTCGAGCGTCCGCTGACGACGATCGGCGACCTCCTCGTGTCGTCGAACCAGGCCGCGTTCCTCGAGTCCCGACACGAGCCGACTCGTTGCCGACGGTGAGCGACCGATCTGCTCGGCCAGGTCGGCCACCGTCAGCGTCTCCATGCCATCCATGGCGTAGAGGGCGGCCAGCTGGGAGAAGCCCAGCCCGAGCTGGCCGAGCTGGGCCGAGAAGCCCACTACCAGGTCGCGCCACAGCGCCCGCCCCATCGCGATCCGGTCCGAAAGCAACCTTGGATTCTGGATCTGGTCCCGCGCGGCGATAACCGCCAAGCTTAGGCCGTCGTCGCTGTCCGTGTGAGTCATGTGTGCACTATTGCACGTAATCGGACGGTTCGAGGGCCCGTCGCTGTTACCGTGACTGCTCGTGTCCGACTTCGCCCTTGTCTTCCCCGGTCAAGGCTCGCAGTACGTTGCCATGGGCCAGGCGCTCGCCGTCATGTCCCCCGCCGCTGCGGCCGTGTTCAACGCGGCTGATGAGGCGTTGGGCGAACCCCTTTCGACACTCTGTTTTGAAGGCCCGCAAGCGCAGCTCGATCTCACCATCAACTCGCATCCCGCGATCCTCGCGACGTCGGTCGCCTACCTGCACGCGCTGGAGGAAGCGCTGGACCGCGACTTGCCGACACCGGCCTTCTACGCCGGCCATTCGATGGGCCAGTACAGCGCGATGGTCGCGGCCGGGGTGCTGCCGCTGGCCGAAGGCCTGCGCCTGGTGCGCGAGCGCGGCCGCCAGATGCAGGCCTCGGCGCCTGATGGAGCCATGGCCGCGATCATCGGGTTGCCGGACGACCGGGTCGCGGATCTCGAGGCCGCCGGCAACGTGCTTGGCGTCTTCACGATCGCCAACAGAAACTCCCCCGGCCAGATCGTCGTCAGCGGGGAACGCGCAGCGGTCGAGGGAGCGGCTGAGAAAGCCCGCGAGCTCGGCGCCAAGCGCGCGCTCGTGCTGATGGTCAGCGTCGCGGCGCACTCACCATTGATGGCGCTGGCCGCGGAGCGCATGGCCGTCACCCTGGCCGACGTGACTTTCTCCGATCCCGGCGCACCGCTGCTCGCGAATGCAGACGCCCGCCTGCTCGACAACGGAGGGGCGGCCCGCGCCGAGCTTGTCGAACACCTCACCCGCGGCGTCGATTGGATCGCCGCGGTTGAGACGATGACCGCCGCCGGCGTGACGAAGTTCATCGAAGTCGGTCCGGGGAAGGTCCTGACCGGCTTGATCAAACGGATCGCACCGGACGTGGAGGGGTTCGCGCTCGACGACCAAGGGGCGCCCGGTCGGCTGGCCGTGCCGCCGTTCCTCGACCTAACAGCCGCCAATGTCACAGGAGCAGCAAGCTAGCCATGCGTCGACCAGATTTCTCGCGCCGAGTAGCCGTCACCGGACTGGGCATCATCAGCCCCGTCGGCCAGGACAAGGATTCCGTCTGGGACAACCTCGTCCAGGGTCGATCTGGGCTCAAGAAGATCACCCGGTTCGACCCGTCGCCCTACGAAGCCCAGGTAGCCGGCGAGGTCAACGACTTCGACGGAACCCAGTGGATGGACTTCAAGGCCATCCGGCGCACCGACCGAAACGTCGTTATGGGCGTTGCCGCCGCCAAGCAGGCCCTGGCCGATTCCGGCCTGGAGATCACCGATGACAACCGCGACGACATCGGCGTGATCTTCGGATCTGGCGGCGGCGGGCCACTGCTGATGATGGACAACATTGATAACTGGCACACCAAGGGCGCCCGGACGGTTTCGCCATTTTTTATCGCGAACATGCTGCCCGACACGGCGTCTGGCCAGATCGCCATCGACACCGGCATCCGCGGTTCGAACATGTGCGTCGTCACCGCCTGCTCGACGGGTACACACAACATCGGTGAGGCGGCCGAGGGCATCCGCCGCGGCGACTACATTGCCGCGCTCACCGGCGCCACGGAGAACCCACTCCACGAGCTGGTGCATATCGGCTTCTCGAACATGCGCGGCATGGGCCTGCCGCGCCCAGAGGAACCGCTCGAGACTGTGTCGAGGCCGTTCGACAAGACCCGCAACGGCTTCGTGCTCGGCGAGGGGTCCGGCGCGATGATGCTGGAGGACCTCGAGTTCGCGAAGGCGCGCGGCGCCAAGGTCTATGCGGAAGTTGTCGGGTACGGCTCAGCCGCCGACGCGTGGGACCTGATCCAGCCGGTCGAGAAGGGCGACGGCGCGCGACGGGCGATGCTCCAGGCTCTGGAGCGCCACAACGTGCCGGCCAATGAGATTGACCTGATAAACCCGCACGGCACGTCCACGCCGTTGGGCGACCTACGCGAGGCTCAGGCGATCTGGTCAACCTTCGGCGAACACACCCCGAACATCGCGATCTCGGCGACCAAGTCGATGACCGGCCACCTGATGGGCGCCGCGGGCGCGGTAGAGGGGGTATTCACCGTCCTCTCGGTCTACAACCAGTGCGCGCCAGCCACTCTCAACTATCGCGACGAAGATCCAGAGATCAACCTCAACGTCGTGCAGGGTGGCGCCAGGTCGATGGAGATCCGATACGCGATGAGCGACAACATTGGCCTCGGCGGCCACAACGGCGCGGTGATCTTCAAGCGCTACGACGGCGACTGACCTCGTTCGTCGCGTCCGCTCGCCAGTTCCGTGACAAATCTCGACATGACGAGCAATCAAGCGTCGCAGACGATGGTCGACCAAGCTTCGGCGCGGCGTATGGCTGTCCGCGCTGCACTCCTCGCGGGCCCGCCCCTGCCTGCCACCGAAGCGGGCATTCTCAAGGTCGCGCGGCATTTCGGCGGCATCCAGATCGACCCCACGCGGACCGTAGAACGGACCCAGTACCTCGTCCTCTGGAGCCGGCTGGGTAACTACGACCGCGCGCTGCTCGATCAACTCTTCGAGGAGCGGAAGCTGTTCGAATGGAACGCGTTCATAGTCCCCGTTGAACGGCTGCCGGAGCTGATCCATTACGGCAGGCACTGGCCGGGCGTCGGCGGGGAGTGGCGCAAGCGAGCCAACCGATTCTTGGCCGGAAACGCCGCATTTCGGCAGTCCATCCTCGACCAGCTGCGCGCCGAAGGACCGCTCCAGTCGCGGCAGATCGACGACTCGAAGGTCAAGGTCGGATGGGAGTCGACCGGGTGGACGCACGGCAAGAACACGAGCCAGATACTCGAGTTCATGAGCGTGAAGATGGACGTTGCGGTAGCCGGGCGCGTCGGCCAGGAGCGCCTGTGGGACCTGACCGAGCGAGTCATCCCCGTGGACACGCCGCGCCACGAGCTCACCGAGGATGAGTACCAGGAGCTGCGCATCATGCGCGCAGTAGCGCGCTTCGGGGTGGGGACGTTCAAGGAGATCCGCGACCGCGCATACGGGCTGAGCATCCCCGCCGCCAAGGCGCTTCTCGATCGTCTAGTCGAGCAGGGCCGACTGGCAAGCGTGACCCTTCGGCTGCCGTCAGGCCACCTGCCCGGATTCGCCGATCCGACGGCTCTTGAGCAGTTGACGGCCAAGGGCAGTCTGACGACCCTTGTTTCCCCGTTCGATCCCCTGGTGTACGACCGTGAGCGCACCAACCGACTCTTCGACTTCAGCTACAGGCTGGAGATGTACGTACCCAAGGGCGAGCGCAAGTTCGGGCACTTCGTGCTACCGATAGTCCACGGCGACCAGCTGGTGGGCCGCCTCGACTCCGCGCGCGACCGCACGACCAACGAGCTCGTCGTTAACAAGCTGCATTGGGAGAGCGGCAAGGCGCCGAGCGCGAGTGCGAGTCGAGCCGTCGCTCAGGCGATCGCTAACCTCGCCGCGTTCGTTCGCGCGGGCTGAGCACGTCAGTTCTCAAGGACCAAGGCCGCCCCACGCCCGGTTCGCCGATCAGCTCGGCGTCGCGCATGACGATGCGGCCGCGGACGATTGTGGCGACCGCTCTGCCGTGAGTTGTACGTCCCTCGAAGGGCGTGACGTTGTGCTTGCCGTGCAGGTCAGCCGCCCGGATCACGCTGACGTGGTCCAGTTCGACGAGCGTCAAATCGGCGTCCGCCCCAACCTCGACCGAGCCCTTGCGGGGCCAGAGGCCCCAGGTCTTCGCCGGTCCCTCCGACGTCAGATATACCAGCCTTTCAAGCGTCAGCAGACCCTCGTTCACATCTGTCAGGAACAGTCGAAGCGATGTCTCAACGCCGGCGAAACCAGACGGTACCGTCCAGATGTCCGCGCCTGATTTCTCCTCGGGAGTGTGCGGCGCGTGGTCGCTTGCGATGACGTCGATTCGGCCGTCGGCCAGCCCGGCACGCAAAGCCGCGGCATGCGGCTCTCCGCGGATGGGTGGGTTGACGCGTGCGATCCCACCGAACTGCGAGTAGGCGCCGATCCCCAGCAGGCAGTGATGGGGCGTGGCCTCGGTCGTCAGGTCGACGTCGGCCGCTCGCAGGGTATCGGCCACGGCGAGGCCTTCCGCGCTCGACAAATGGTGAATGTGCCCCATCGCCCCAGTCGCGCGGAGCAATTCACCGATACGAGCGATCGCCTGCGTCTCAGCCACGACGGGCCTCGCCTCGAGATGAGCCCGGGCATCTGTGCGACCAGCGCCGTGGAGCAAAGCTTCTGCATCGCGGATGATCTCTCGGTCCTCGGCGTGGAAGCCGACACGGACACCTTGATCCCGCGCCGAATCAAGTAAGAGTCGCAGTCCCCCATCGGATGGAGCGGACAGACCGCCGGTTGTCGGCCCAAGGAAGACCTTCATGCCGACCACGAGCCGCGACTCAAGCAGTTGGCGGGCGGCCAATAGATCCTCGCCCGCCAAACCAAACAGACCGAAGTCGCAGTATGAGCCGGCGACGGCCAGCGCCAGCTTGTCCCGGGCGCGATCGACGGTATCGGTGGCTGGGAGGGTATTCGGCATGTCCAGCACGGTCGTCACTCCTCCCATGACCGCAGCTCGTGTGCCCGTCAGCCAATTTTCCTTGTGCTCGAGGCCCGGTTCGCGGAAATGGACGTGCGCATCGATGACGCCCGGCATAGCGAACAACCCGCTCGCGTCTATCTCCAATGCCGCTGGGGAGGTCAGCTCGCCAGGCTCGGCGATTGCCGCGAATCTTTCGCCCAGAGAACAGATGTCGACCACGCGCCTGCCGCTGGATGTGACCAGCGTTGCGTTGCGGACGATGAGATCAAAACGGTCGTTCATGGCCTGTCCGACAGGCTATGCCACGATGGCGGCAGATGGACGCACCCCGAGCCGACGACCTGCTTGGCTTCTACGGCCCCGACTCGATGATGTGGCGAATCAACCGCGAGGCGGTGTTGCTCGGCGCCGGCCCGACCGCGCTGTTGCTCCAGATCGCTCACCCTCTGGTCGCCGAGGGCGTCGGCCATCACAGCACCTTCGCCCAGGATCCGTTCAAGCGCCTGCACGGCACGATCACCACCACGATGGACCTCGTCTTCGGCGACGGCGCGGCCGCCGAACGCGCTGTGCGGAAGCTGAACGGCATTCATGCCGGCATCCGCGGAGCCGTGGCCGATGAAGAGGCCCGCCACGTCGCCGAGACCTACCGCGCCCTGGATCCGGCGCTGCTGCTGTGGGTCCAGACCACGCTCATTGTTACCAGCGTTCGCGCCTACCGCCGATGGGTGGGGCCACTCACCAGGACCGAGCTAGATCAATTCTGGCAGGAGGCCCGCTTGGTCGGCGTCCGGCTCGGCATTCCGCTGACGCTGAGCCCGGCCGATTGGTCAGCCCTGACCGAGTACTGGCGCCGGATGCTGGCCGCCAGTGGACCTATCCACGTCACGCCGACGGCGCGCGCTCTGGCGCCGATGATCATGCGACCGCCGATCTCGTTGGTGCCGGGAGCCGCGATCGATCTGCTGGCACTGCCCGGGTTGTCACTGCTGCCAAAGAGATTGCGCCAGGAGTTCGGCATCGGCTGGGATTCGGGCCGAGAACTCCTGGCGCAGGTGATGGGGTTCGGCATTCGGACTTGGGTACGAGCCGCCCCGCGCGGGCTGCGGGCGATGCCGCAGGCGCGCGAGGCGGAGCGCCGAACGCGGCTGGTCAGAAGTGCTTGACCAGGCCCTGGATCACCTCGTCGAGGCGGTCGTAGGTCTCGCGTGCGCCGCCTTCCATGCCCGAGGCGACCATCGCGTCGCGGGCCTCGACCGAGGGAGACAGCGAAACGGCGGTCATGTACGTCTTTCCGTCACGTTCCTCGAGCGTCGATGTCTCGAGCGCCACTGCGCCGGGGAACCCCTCGAACTCGTTGGTCTGCACGATCCGCTCAGGCGTTACCTCGTGGAATACGCCGTGGAAGCCGAACTCCTCGCCGCTCTCGTTGTTGCGGTTGATGAACCGCCAACGTCCGCCCGACTTGGGCTCCATCTCGTCAACGATGGTTTCGTACTTGCGCGGACCCCACCAGTTCGGGATCAGGCTGGGGTCCATCAGCGCCTTGAAGACGACCTCGCGCGGTGCATCGAACGTCCGCTTGAAGACGATGTCCTGCTTGCCTGGCTCGATGATGATCTCGGTGTCACCCATCTTGATTCTCTCCTTCTGCCTGTTGCTTGATGCGTTGGATTTCCTGGTCGAGCCGGTCGAACCTGTCTCGCCAGATCTCCCGGTAGCGCTCGATCCAACCCGTCGCCTCCTCCAGAGGAGCCAGCTCCAGACGGCTGGGTCGCCACTGCGCTTCCCGGCCGCGGGTAATCAGTCCCGCCCGCTCGAGCACCTTGAGATGCTTCGAGATGGCCTGGAGGCTCATTGAGAACGGTTTGGCCAGCTCGTTGACCGTCTGTTCGCCCTGGGCGAGCCGGGCCAAGATGGCGCGGCGCGTTGGATCTGCCAGGGCGGCAAACGTTCGGCTGAGCTGGTCCTCCGCCACCTTGTCGGTGGCAGTCGGGGGCTCGTTCATGCCATGGGCTTTTCCTGCACAGCCCAGTCGTTGCCGTCGGGGTCGTGCTTGTGGTCGTAGAAGTGCTTGGCCCGATCCACGTCAGTCACGGGGATTACCACTACCTCCAGCTTCCAATCCATGGCACGCTCCTCATGTCCTCTTGTATGACCTTCGCAACTGAGCGGTTTATCAACCATTTGGTTGAGTATGCCCACGGCGGCTCAGGCTGTCAACCCCTGATTTCGGAGGTCAGCTCGGCCGCGCTGGGTCGTCGTTCGGTTCTGAGAACGGTCGCGTGATCACGGATGGCGGGCTGAGCGAACGTACTCACTGATCACGCGAACATACCCATGGATGTGCGGCGGTGCTCGGGCGCAGACCGAATCGGCGTTTTGTGGGATCGACCCCCACCTGTTCAATACAATTCCGAGACGCACCCAGGAGTTCCCCATTGGCCGATAA
>JBPCLD010000015.1:0-3801 GCA_051003655.1 Candidatus Limnocylindrales bacterium
GCAGGCACCGTTCGCGGTGCCCATCACACACGCGTGCTGTTCCCCGCGAGGTGCCCTGAGGCGCGTCAGCGCGTCGGGGTCCGTGGACTTCAAGAAGCACGCGGAGGTCAAACCGAACCAGGAGGTCTCACTTCCCATGCCGTCCGTTTCGATGCGCCAGCTGCTAGAGGCCGGAGTCCACTTCGGCCACCAGACGCGGCGCTGGAACCCCAAGATGCGCCCGTACATCTTTGCCGAGCGCAACGGGATCCACATCATCGACCTTGCCCAGACCGTCAAGCTGCTGGACACCGCCCTTGAGTTCGTCCGCGAGACCGTCGCGCGCGGCGACACGATCCTGTTCGTGGGCACCAAGAAGCAGGCGCAGGAGCCCGTCGCCGAAGAGTCGACCCGCGCCGAGATGCCATACGTCAACCAGCGCTGGCTGGGTGGCATGTTGACCAACTTCGTGACGATCCGGAAGCGGCTCGGCCTGCTCGATCAGCTCGAGGCGCGTCAGCAGAACGGCGAGTTCGAGCGGCTGTCGAAGAAGGAAGCCAGCCGGCTGACCGACGACATGACCAAGCTCCAGCGGACCCTCGGCGGAATGCGCAAGATGCGCCGCCTGCCCGGCGCGCTGTTCGTCGTCGACCCTCAGCGCGAGCACATCGCGGTGGTGGAGGCGCGCAAGCTGGAGATCCCGATCATCGGCACCGGCGATACCAACGTGGATCCCGACCTGCTCGACTATGTGATCCCGGCCAACGACGATGCCATCCGGGCCATTCGTCTCCTGTGCACGCTCGTCGCCGATGCGGCGGTCGAAGGAGCCCAGGAACGCGCAGCGCGGCCGATCGAAGAGCCGGTTGCCGTGATCGAGCAAGAGGAAAAGGCGAGCGACGAGATGATGGCCGCCCTCGCATCAGGGGGCACGTTCAGCTTCGAGCCCGAACCCGACGAGGAAGAGCTGCTGCCAGTTGACGTCGCCGCTGACGTCGAAGAGATCGAGGCCCCGGCCGAGCGCCCCGCACGGGCCGCGCCCGTTCGCAAAGCGGCTCCGGCAAAGGCCAAGGCCGATGACGAAGAAACTGCCTCCTGACCCGTCAGGGGACGCTGATAACAAGCACCAGAACGAAAGCGAAGAAACAGAGGAAATGGCTCAGACAACGATTTCCGCGACAGCGGTCAAGGAGCTCCGTGAGCGCACGGGGGCGGGTTTCATGGATTGCAAGCGCGCACTCGAGGACGCCGGCGGCGACGTCGACAAGGCCGTAGGGCTGCTCCGCGAGCGGGGCATGGCGTCTGCGGCGCGCAAGTCGAGCCGTGAGGCCCGCGAAGGAACTATCGCCAGCTACATCCATGCCGGCGGTCGGCTCGGCGTGCTCATCGAGGTCAACAGCGAAACGGACTTCGTGGCGCGCAACGAGGAGTTTCAGAAGCTGGTCCGTGACCTGGCGATGCAGGTTGCCGGTCTCGATCCGAAGTACGTCACGGTCGACTCCATCCCGGTCGCTGAGCTGGAGGCACGTCGCACGGCACTGATGCAGGAGCCCGACGTCCAGAGCAAGCCGGAGTCGGTCCGTGCTCAGATCGTCGACGGCAAGCTGCGCAAGTCGTTCCAGGGCGTCGGCGGCGTGCTCTACGAGCAGCCGTTCAAGGATACCGACCAGACGGTCGGCGAGCTGGTAACAGATGCCATCGCGCGCATCGGCGAGAACATCGTCGTGCGCCGATTCACGCGTTACCAGCTCGGCGAAGAGCTGTCCGGGGACCAGTCTTGAGCGAAACGACGGCCGTGCCGGTGGAAGCGCTTGAGAGGCAGCCACGCGGCCGAGGCGAGGGCACGCGCTACAGCCGTATCGTCCTCAAGGCGAGCGGCGAGGCGTTGATGGGCCGGCGCAGCTATGGCGTGGACCCGGACATGTGCGTGTTCATCGCGCGACAGATCCACGAGGTCACAGATGACGGCATCCAGGTCGCGATCGTGGTCGGTGGTGGCAACATCTTTCGCGGCCTAGCCGCGTCCGCCTCGGGCATGGACCGCGCGACGGGCGACTACATCGGCATGCTCGCGAACGTCATGAATGCCCTCGCCCTGCAGGATGCGCTCGAGAAGGAAGGCGTCCCCACGCGGGTGATGTCGGCAATCGCGATGAACGAGGTCGCTGAGCCCTACATCCGCCGACGCGCGGTCCGACACCTCGAGAAGGGCCGCGTGATCATCCTGGCGGCGGGGACGGGCAATCCCTACTTCACGACCGATACGGCGGCCGCCCTGCGCGCCGTCGAGATCGGCGCCGAAGTCCTCCTGAAGGCGACCAAGGTCGACGGGGTCTACGACAACGACCCGATGACCCATCCTGACGCCAAGCGCCATGAGCGCCTCGATTACGCTCAGATGCTGAGTGACCGCCTGCAAGTGATCGACTCAACCGCCGTCACGCTGTGCATGGAGAACGACATGCCCATCGTCGTGTTCGATCTCAATCAGCCCGGTCACATCCGGGCCGCGGCCATGGGCGAGCCGATCGGGACGCTCATTGATGGCGGGGAGACCGGGGACGAACGGGAATGACTGACGAGATCAGAGCCGACGCAGACGAGCGGATGGGCCGCGCCATCGAGGCGCTCGAGCGCGACCTTGCGGCAATCCGCACAGGTCGCGCAGCAACCGCGCTCGTCGAGCGCATCACGGTCGAGTACTACGGCACACAGACCCCGCTCAACCAGCTGGCCTCGATCAGCGTGCCAGAGGCGCACCTGATCGTCATCCAGCCCTGGGATCGCAGTGCGCTGGGGGCGATCGAGAAAGCCATCCTCAAGTCGGAAGTCGGCCTGACGCCAAACGTGGATGGCACCGTCGTCAGGCTGAGCATCCCAGCGTTGACCGAGGACCGTCGCAAGGACTTGGTCAAACTCGTCCACAAACGCATGGAAGAGGCACGCGTCGAGATCCGCAACGACCGTCGCGATGTAGGCGACAAGATCAAGAAGGCCCTCAAGGACGGCGATATCGGCGTCGATGAAGAGCGCCGCGAGCTCGAGCTGCTCCAGAAGGTGACCGATCGCTGGACGGGAGAAGTCGAGCGAGTCGGCAAACACAAGGAGCATGAGATCCTCGAGGTTTCATGACCTCGACCAAGGTCGCTGAGCCCATCGCGAAACCCGTCGTCGACGCGCCGCGGCCGGATGCTTCCAAGGACCCGGATTTCGTCGAGGCTCTGCCGCGGCACGTCGCCGTAGTCATGGACGGCAACCGCCGTTGGGCTCGCCGACGGGGCGTGAGCGAAGGGGAGGGGCATGCCGCCGGAGTCGATGCCATTCGACCGATCGTCGAGCGTGCTGGAGACCTGGGCATCGAGGCGCTCTCCATCTTCGCCTTCAGCCGCGAAAACTGGGGCCGCGGCGATGACGAAGTCGGGATCCTCTTTGCGCTCATGGAGGCCGCGATTCGGCGCGAGGTTCCGGATCTCGTTCGCCAGGGTGTCCGGGTACGCATCCTCGGCCGACTGGAGGAGCTCCCATCGACCACACGCGAGTCCATCGGCGAGGCCGTCGAAGCTACCGGGTCCGGGAAGCGGCTGACGCTGAACATCGCCTTCAACTACTCGGGTCGCTCGGAGATAGTCGACGCTGTCAGGCGTGGCCTAACCGACGGTTTGGCAGCGACCGAGATCGACGAGGACGCCATCGCGGAACGGCTCTACACCGCCGATCTGCCCGCCCTCGATCTCCTGATACGCACGGGCGGCGAGCAGCGGATCAGCAATTTCCTGATCTGGCAGGCGGCCTACGCCGAGCTCTACTTCTCCGATCGGCTGT
>JBPCLD010000016.1:0-10369 GCA_051003655.1 Candidatus Limnocylindrales bacterium
CATGAAAGGTGGCTGACTGAACGCCGCTTAGCTGGCGGCGGCGAAACCTCGACTGGGACTCGCGCAGCCACTCAGAGCCCAGCCTAGGCACCGCTCGTCGAGGCAAGACGGGCCGCTGGGCCTAGGAGCGGGCGAAGCGCTCCCCGGGCATCGGTACGATGGTCCGACCTGAGCTCGTGCGTGCCGACTGGCCCGTCGGCTGACTCTGCGGATAGCTGCGCGGCGTCCGATCAGCCTGCGGCCGGTCGTACTGCGGGCGATCGCTTCGGCTCGGTCCGCGGCCGGCGTCACGACGAGGCTCACGCTGGGGCTCCCGGCGCGTCTCTCGACGGGGCTCGCGGTATCCGCGCATTCGCGGTTCGGGGGCCTGGCGCGGGGCGGCTCGGTCGGGCGCGAACCCGCTGATGTGCTCGACGTCGATCCGGTGCCCGAGCATGCGCTCAATGTCAGCCAGTAGGGGCTGCTCCTCGTAGCTGACCAGCGTGATCGCGTCCCCGTCCGTGCCCGCGCGACCGGTGCGGCCGATGCGGTGGACGTAGTCGGATGCCACAGAAGGCAGCTCGTAGTTGACGACGTGGGGGAGGGCATCGATGTCCAGTCCGCGCGCAGCGACATCCGTCGCGACGAGGATGTCGACCTTGCCGTTCTTGAACTCGTTCAGCGCACGAATACGCTGAATCTGGCTCTTGTCGCCGTGAATTGCAGTGGCATTGATGCCGTCGCGCTCGAGCTGCTCAGCGAGGCGGCTGGCGCCGTGCTTGGTCCGCGTGAAGACAAGCGCCTGCTCAATTCGGCCGGATCGGATCAGTCGGCTGAGGAGCTCGCGCTTGCGGTTGCGGTCGACGGGGATGACGACCTGGCGCACCAGCTCGGCTGATGTCTGCTCAGGCGTGATCTGGATGAACGCAGGCTGGTGCAGGAAATCGGCCGCCAGCTTGCGCACCTCGGTCGAGAACGTGGCCGAGAACATCAGCGTCTGGCGCTGGGTCGGCAGCAGCTTGACGATGCGGCGGATGTCGGGGATGAAACCCATGTCGAGCATGCGGTCGCCTTCGTCGAGGACTAGCACCTCGACCTTCGAAAGGTCGATCGTGCGCTGCTCAACGTGGTCGAGCAGCCGGCCCGGCGTTGCGACGACTATCTCCGGTGCCTGGAGCAGCTTGCGCAGCTGCGGGTCGAACGGCATGCCACCGTAGATCGCTGTGGAGCGGATTGGGCGTAGCTGGCTGTAGATGCGCACCGCTTCCTCGACCTGGAGGCAGAGCTCACGGGTCGGGGTGATAACGAGCACGCGGATGGGGCGCCGGCCGCTCGTCTGGGCATAGGCCAGGTTCTCTTGGAGGCGCTGGAGGATGGGCAACACGAAGGCGGCGGTCTTGCCGGTGCCCGTCTGGGCGGCAGCGAGCACATCGCGGCCCTCGAGCACAAGCGGGATGGCTTCGCGCTGTACTGGCGTGGGCTCTGTGTAGCCCTGGTGCGCCACAGCGCGAAGAAGTTCGGGGGCTAGCCCGAGTTTGTCGAAAGACATGAGTGGAAAGCTCCTGACGATGGGGCCCTCCCGCATTCGCGGGGCCCGGTCAGGGCTTGATTAGATGAGTCGGGTCGATCGGGTGTGAACCGGGGCGCAGACCGGAGGAGCGCCCTCAACGAACACGAAGTGCCCGAAGGGTAACAGAATGATGAACGTTTGTTCTAGACCGCGCGGGCCGAGGTTGTCCCGGGCCTCCGGTAAAGTCGGTGAATGCGGCTGATTGGGTTCGCGCTGGCAGTGATCGTCGCCGTCGGCTGCACCGGCGCCTCCGTTGCGTTACCAACCTTCGAGCTGCCACGGATCGAGGTGCCCAGTTTCGACACATCCGGGCTTCAGCGACTCGTCGACGACGCGCTGACAGAGGTCTATCGCCTCGGACCGACCATCGAGAACGAGCTGCCGTCAGACCTGGCAGCGCTGCTGGCCGAGCACAACATCGAGCCACCCGCCCTGCCCAGCAATTCGAACGCGATCTGCGACGGTCTTGGGACACCGGGGTGAGCACGGTCGCTGGGGCCGGCCTGTCGACATTGATCGAGGCGTTGGCGTCTGGAACGGAGGTCGGTGTGATCGTCGGCCTCTTGGTCACGGTGATATTCCGGACCTGTCCGGTCTGGATGCCGCACCTTGAGCCGGCGATCGACCAGTTGCTGTAGCAGTCGCCCTGCCTCGTACCGCCTTAGATACTGGCGCTGTAATGCCGACGCAATGTCCGTGAACGGTTTGCGACGCGCCTGCAGCCCACGGCGAACGACACTGTTGGCGAGTCGCTCGGACGTAAAACTTCGAGTGGCTCATTTTCATGTCCGGCGCCATCTCAGCTCGCCGGTTGAACCCACGGTTCGTCTCCCGATCGATCACGGCTGTCGTCTGCCGGTAGTACCTCCGCCAGCGGCCGGCGCATATGCGTCGAGGCCAGGACGATAACGATCGCGAACACCGTGATCACGATCGCCTGGACCTGCAACACCACGACTGGGTCGATCCCGCGGCTGACCGGCGTGAGCGCATTGCTTGCCGCATGCATCAACGCCGCAAGGAGCGCGCTCCCTCCACTCCGGACGAAGATCCACGATCAACGCGGACATGAACGGGACGAATGCAAGAGCGAACGGCGTGGCTGCTTCGCCGAGGTGCGCCGCCAGGGCGGCCACCGTCAGGGCAATGACGAGCGCTCCGAAGACGATCAGTCGATGGCGCCTGACGCTGGCGCGAATACCAATGCCCGCCGAGTCGACGTCGGCCATTGCGCGGCACCTTCCCTCTTCCCCACGCTCCTTCGCCCCGATGCCGACAATACGCCGCGCTGCCCCACGGCGGCAACGGCGGCATAGACGGCGCGGCCGAATGCATGTTCGATGCATATACGGATGTCCGAGACCGGAATAGGGTGGGTAGTGGCCGCGTCTGCGGCCGCGCCATGAGGGGGACGTCGCGATGCATGAGCCACGGCCGCGGGGGCGAGCCCGCCGATGGCTTGCCGGCGTTCTCGCGGTACTCGTCGTTGCAGGCTGCTCCGCGCCCGCTGCGTCGCCAAGTCCGTCCCCCATTGCTGACGCGGACTTCCCACAGCCGAACGCCTGGTCTCAACTCCTGGCAGGCGCAGGCCCCGACGGTGAGGTTCCGCTCGATCTCGCCTTGAACGCGTTCGTGATGGCCATCGGCCCGCTTCCGGGCGTTCCCGATCCTGTGCCGCCACTCCCGACACCAGAGGAAATCGGAACCGGCGAGATCGCCATCAGCTGGGTGATGCGGCACTGGGACGAGCTGACCTCTGAACAGCAGACGGCCGTCAACAGCTACCTCGATCCAGGCCCCGATGCCGTCGTGATCGAGCCGCTTCCGGCGGATTCCGCGCCGTCACCTGAGGCCGAACGCATACTCGTGGCAGGGATCGGAGCTGCGGCACTCGAGGACGAGACAGCGTTCGATCGATACAAGGCGATTCTGCGCGACGCAGAGATCGTGATTATCAACCAGCTTGGGCGCAAGCGGACGCGCAGCTACTCACTCAGCGTCAACACGTTCCAGAGAGACTTTGACCTGCCAGAGGGTCAGCACGCTCTTGCCTACGCGTACCCATGGTTCGGAACATGCGCGATCAAGATCAACCCAATCTTGACGACGGAGCAGCCGTCTGTCGTGAGTGCGTCGCTCGCCCACGAGCTCTTTCATTGCTTCCAATACGAGATTGGCGACTCGGCCGGCCGTGCCGACTGGGTGGTTGAGGGCGAGGCCGAGTGGGTTGGCGAGACCGTCGGTGGGCCTTCGAGCGTTGGGAGGAACTGGTGGGGGCAGTACATCCTTACGCCGCGCGCGTCGCTTCTCAGCCGTACCTACGACGCCGTCGGTTTCTACCTCCACATGGCTGAACGCGGCGTCAACGTTTGGACCTTGCTCGACAAGATGTACATGTCGGGCGGGGGCGCAGCGTCCTATCACGACGGGGCCGACCCGGGCGGCACCGGCTTCCTCTACTCGTGGGGATCGGGATTCTTCAAGGACCCCGGGCTGGCTGGCGAATGGAACGCCCAGGGACCGTGGACCTATACAAGGGTTCCCAGTCCTGAGGCGATCACCGTTCCTGTCGGCAATCCGGTGCCCTTCAACACCGAGCCGTACACCAACCGAATCGCTCTCGTGCTCACGACGGCGGACATCGTCAACGTCGACATGAAGGGCATTGCCCGTATTCGGGACTCATCGGGTCAGGGCCAGGACGGACTGTCCGACGCAAATTTCTGTTCCAAGTCCGGCGGCGACTGCGCCTGCCCACCGGGCCAGGACTACGTCGGCCCGGTCTTGACACCGCTCGGGTTCCCCGCATTCCTCGCGATCACGGGGGCCACGGACGGCGTAACGGGAGAACTGACGGGATACAGCCTCGACGACTTCTGCGAGCCGGCTCGGTCACCCGGCGCGAGCACGGGCACTGCGCGTGGCCCATCCGGCCCGCAGTGCCTCAAGCCATGCGGAGGCAGCAACGGCGATCCGCACATCAGGACGATCGATGGCCACGGCTACGATTTCCAGGCGGCTGGCGAGTTCGTGTTGCTTCGCGCACCCGACGGGTCGTTCGAGCTCCAGGCACGCCAGGAGCCCTATCCGACCAAGGATTGGGTGTCGATCAACACAGCCATCGCGATGCGTGTGAATGGTCACCGGGTCGGCATCCATGTCGACGATGATGGCTTCCACATGCTCATCGACGGGCAGCCGGCAGATCCGAGCAGGCCCACCGACCTGGGCAACGGAGCCCGTGCCTGGCCCGCGCCTGTCGGCCCCTACGGTATGGCGGTCGAGGTCGGCGATGGCACGGTCGTCTGGGCCATCGGCGCCGGGAGCTACGGCATCAATGCGGTCCTTTCGCCGTCGGATGCGCTGCGTGCGACGGGCGTCGGCATTCTTGGTCCCGTGACTGACGGGGGGCTGGGCCTTCCACACCTGCCGGACGGCACGGCTCTTCCCGCCACGACTGACCGTCATGAGCGTTACAACCTCGTCTACGGACGCTTTGCCGACGCGTGGCGGGTCACCGCCGAGTCGTCGCTGTTCGACTACGAGGCAGGCCGCTCGAGTGCCGACTACGCGCTGTCCGGCTTCCCCGTAGAGGCCAACGAAGTGACCCTCGCCGACCTGACACCGGAGCAGCTGGCAGAGGGCACCGCAGCCTGCGGGGAGATCGCCGACCCGTTGTTTCGCGACCAGTGCATCTTTGACGTCGTCGCGACCGGCGCTTACGAGTACCCAGCGATCTACGCCCTGACGCAGTCGGTAATCGAGAATGGCGCCGACGCCGCTCCACCGCCAGGGCCACTACCGACGGCCGGAGCGCTACCGGGCGACCCACCCATTCGAGAGTTAACGGCTGCCGGCCTCGTACGCGGAGCCGCGGCCGCCCCCGATGGCTCGATCTACCTCTCTGTCCTGCAGGGTGCGGCGGCCGAGGTCCTCCCCGTCGATCCGCAGAGTGCGTCGGTGATCAACCGAGCAGCTGCCGCGTGGGGCGGGCGGGTCGCGTTCGCGGCCGGCGAACTATGGGTCGGCGACATCACGGCAGTGACATCGTGCTCGATCAGTCGGCTGGATCAGACGACCCTCGAGGTCGTGGCGACGTATCCGACGGTCTGCGGCACCTTTGGCACCGAATTCGTTGGCGTTGGTGATGCGATCTGGTGGACCGATTCCACGGGTATTGATGCAGACGGCGCGGGCGGCCACCTGCAGCGGCTCGATCCCGCTTCCGGATTGTCGTCGGCAGTCGCTGAGTTGCCTCATGCCTTTGGCACCCTCGCCGCATCGGCCACTGCCGTCTTCTTCACCGACAACACCGAGGCGGTGCATCGCATCCGGCCTGGGGAGACGAGCTTCACGCTGGTCACGGCGGATCGAGCTCAGTGGTTCCCGGCTGGGGATGGGCTGTGGCGCCAGGATCCGGGCGGCGCTGCAGTTTTCGTCGATGGGACAGCGACGGGAGGACGGTCCATCCCCATCGGCGGTTCGCTCGTGGCGGCCTCTGGCGATGCGCTGTATGTCGACGTCCTCGACGTGACGGGGGTTGCTACGAACACCCTCCAGCGCTACCCGCAGGACGGCAGCCCAGCGAGCCTGGTCATGACCGGGGGCACAACCCAGGTTGACGGCGCGACGCGCTTCTTCAGCTACGGCACGGGGCCGTTGCTCATCGATGGTCAGCGCGTCACGCAGTTCTGGACGTTCCCGGGCGCGGACAGGACCTCACATCTCTACGTGCAAACCGCCGCCCAGCCCTGAGCGTCTACCGTCGATGTAGCGTGAAGGCATGCATCGTCAAGTGAGACGGCTGGTGGTAGTCGAGTTCGTGACCCTCGATGGAGTAATCGAGGCGCCTGGTTTCGACGAGCTCCGCGACGGCCGCAACGCCTGGGCGCTGCCCCCTTCAAAGCCCCGAGACGCAACAGTTGATCGCCGACCAGTACCGGTCAATCGACGCCATCCTCCTGGGACGCACGAGGTACGAGATCTGGGCTGCCTTCTGGCCAACCATGCCACCCGATGACGTTTTCGCGAAGGTGACGAACGAGACGCCGAAGTACGTCGTGTCGCGCATCCTGAAGATCGCCAATTGGCAGATCCTCGGCGCGGACTGGGCGGAGCGGGTGGCGGACCTCAAAACTCATGACGGCAAGGGCATCCTGGTGTCGGGCACGGACCTGGCTTTCGCGCCACTTGGTGCGGTCAGTCTGCGCGGCATTCCCGGCCAGTGGGAGCTCTTCGAGGTGTCGACCAGCGCGCCAGCGCTTGAATACTCGCAAACGTCTGAAGTCAGCCGGGCTCGTGCTCCGGCAATGCCTCGAGTTGCGGCGGAGGCCAGCCGCGCGCCTGGATGACCCACCTGACCGCCAAGAGCCAGAGCACGGTCCGAATCGCGCCGAGTGCGGAGACGAACGAAGACGGCCTGCTGGTCTACTGCCGCTACCTCTGAACGGGCCGGAATGCGATTCAGAGGGTTGTGTCCTCTCTCTATCGCTAGTGAATTCGCGTGTTAGAGTCCGGGCATGATCAGCAAAATATCTACGGAGGTCATCGCTGCCGTCCGGCTTCTGGATGAGCCGGTTCGTCGCCGCCTTTACGAGTGGGTCGCTGCCCACGGCCGGCCAGTGGGCCGGGAGGAGTCCGCGACGGCGCTCGGCATCGGTCGGGCGCTGGCGACCTTCCATCTCGATCGACTGGCCGAGTCAGGCATGCTCGAAGCGGGCTATCAACGGCTCATCGAGAAGCGCGGGCCCGGTGCAGGCCGACCCGCTCGCGTCTACTGGCGCGCGCAGCGAGAGTTTTCGGTCTCGCTACCCGAACGCCGATACGACCGGATGGCTGAGCTGTTCGCAACCGCCCTTGAAGGCAACATCCCGCTTCGCGAGGTGGCTCACAGCGCCGGACAGCGACTCGGGAGGCAGGCTCCAGGTCGCCCAGGCGCCAGGCGCCTGCTGACGGTGCTAGACCAGGGCGGCTACGAGCCTGTCACGGATCCAGCCGGCACGATCCGGCTGCGCAACTGCCCGTTCGACGCCCTCGTTGCCGAGCATCGGCCCACGGTGTGCGGCGCGAACCTCGCGATCGCGCAGGGCATCTCCGACACGGCCGGCGCCGGGGCCGATCTGACGCCTGTGCTCGACCCTCGGCTGGGCTACTGCTGCGTCGCCTTCAAGCGCGATCTCACAAACACAGCTGCCTGACGCCTATGAGTTCACCTGTCCGTTGTTGGTGAGAGAAGTGAGTTCCGATCGGCAGAGTAATGAGGAGTTAGCAGAAATGCTCGACAAGAGTCTTTACGAGCGACTCGGTGGCGTATTCGCCATCGCAGCGGTCATCGATCACTTCAGTGACGCGGTCGTCAAGAACCGCATGGTCGGGCAGGGCTCGGACAACCCCGAACTGAACGAATGGCACACCCAGCAGCTCGGCAGGTTGCCGGGCCTGAAGTTCATGCGCACGCTGTGGGTGTGCGACGTTTCCGGTGGTCCGTTCCATTTCTCCGCCACCAAGCCGGGCGCGACCGACCTCGGGCTGGAAGAGGCTCACCGCGAGCTCAAGATCTCAAGCGATGAGTTCGACGAGGTAGCAGCCGAGCTTGGTCGTAGCCTCGACCACTTCAAGGTGCCTGCGCAGGAGAAAGGCGAGGTCTTGGCGGCCTTCGCTGCGCACAAAGGCGAGGTGACACAGGGAGCGTTGGCCGGGAGCTAACGTCCCTCCGCGGGAGCCACTCGCGTGGCGTTCCATCGTGAGTCAGCCGCTGGTCCTTAGGATTCCCTGGTGAGATCAAACTGACGGAGGGTCAGCGCCGATAACCCGATGGGCGACGGCGGTTAAGGCCTCCGTGACTGAATGTTCGCCGGGAAGACAACGCGTCGGCGATAACGCGATTTGTTCAAGCGACCCTGAAGACGGGCACGGGCCGCGTAATCCCCTTGAGCGTCGCCTCGGGCAGCTCCTCGGTGGCGATGCGGTCCTCGACCATCGCGTTGAGACGCTGACTGAGCAGGATCTCGCCCGATTTCGCAACGTCACTCAGGCGCGACGCGAGGATGGCGACATTGCCTACCACGCCGTAGTCGAAACGGCCTTCAAACCCGATTCGGCCGATGGTCGCGAAGCCGACTGCCAGCCCTATCCCCAGGCCGAGCTCGTAGCCTCGCCGGCGCCAGCCCTGGTTGAGCGTGTTGAATCGGTCGCGGATCTCCAGGGCCGCCTGAACGCCAACCAGCTGGTGGTCGGGCTGTAGATTTGGATCGTTGAAGAACGCCATCAGTCCATCGCCGGCAAAATGCTCGACCGTCCCGCTCTTGGTGACCACGACCTCACCCACAGCGCCCTGGTACTCACGCAGAACGCTCAACAACTCCTCGGGCTCGGCCGATTCGGCGAAGCTCGTGAAGCCACGCAGGTCCGCGAAGAGCGTGGTGATCTCCCGTCGATGACCGGCCAACATGTCCTCGCCGCCCTCGGATGACAGAAGGGCGGCCGCCTCCGGCGCATAACGGGCGATCTCGGCGCGTTGTTTCTCCACGGTCTGGAACAGTCGGAGGTTGTCAATCGCCACCGTCGCTTGGGCGGCGAAGGTGCTGAGGATCGAAATCTCCGATTCGTTGAAGGCCTCGACCTCTGTGCGCCACAGCACGAAGAGGCCGATGACGTTGTCGTCGCGGAGCATCGGGATGCCGAGCATCGTCCGGTAGCTGTTGCCCGCCGCCTCGCGGATCTCCCAGGCGGTGTATTCGGGGTCCTCGAGGACGTCAACGATGTGCACGGGCCGCTTCTCGATCAACGTTCGCCCGATCATCGAGCCGCGATCCTCACGGTAGGGAAAGTTGGTGACTAGCTCCCAGTAGGCGGGGCTCACGTTGCCGTGGTAGGCGATGACTCTGTAGTAACCAGCCTTTTCGTCGAAGCGCAGGATGTTGCCGAATTCGGCCCGGCTGAGATCGACCGCGTGGACGATGACCGTCTGCAGGAGCTGGTCAAGGTCGAAGCCCGGCTGGGCGATCGTCCGGTTGATCTCGCCCAGCGCTTCGAGAACGGCATGTGTTCTGTCGGTCGGCTCGTCTCCCGCGATGGTCACTCCGAGAGGGTATTCGCTACCGCGCAGTTATCGGCGATTTACGACGGCCAAGCTGTAGCGCCAGGCGTTCGGCGAGAGATGGGCGACTCACCGTTCGCGATAGCGGCGAACCTCCAGCCGTTTGCCCTTGATCTTGGCCGATCCGAGCACCCGGGCGATCTCGTCGGCGGCCCCCTCCGACACTTCGACCAGCGAATAGCTGTCGGCGATCTGGATCGCACCGATCGATGCTCCCGTTACGCCTGCCTCGTGCGTGATCGCGCCCACCAGGTCGGCTGGCCGCATGCCCATACGCCGGCCACCGCCCACGAACAGCTTCGTCCAGGGACCGCCGGCATTGCGATCGCGGACCCGCCGCGCTTTCCCGTGAGCAGGGGGACCGGTTTCCTTCGCGCCGTGTCGCTTCCCTTTTCCAGGCTTGCCGCCTACAGGTCGGTCGGCCGCAGGTGCAAGGTTGATGGCCGCAATCTCGCCTTCATCGGCGCCATCGCGGCCCGACGATCGGTCAGCCAGGCCGACGGCTGCGAGGGCCACCTCGAGAACGTCGAACTCCTCTGCAAGAGGCTCCACCACCGCCCGGTACCGAGCTAGGCCGTCCTCCAGCAGCGTCTCACGCAGGCTGGCGCGGAGGAGCTCGAGCCGGCGCTCGCGCAGATCGGCGGTCGTCGGGACCTGGGCCAGCTCCAGGCGGGTCTTCACCGTCCGCTCGATGTTCTTCAGCAACCGGCTCTCGCGTGGCT
>JBPCLD010000017.1:0-5769 GCA_051003655.1 Candidatus Limnocylindrales bacterium
GGCCAAGTGGCCGCACCGCTGGCTGTTCCTGGCCGAGTTGGATGGAAAGCCCGTCGGATCCGCCTCGCTCCACGTGCACGCGCACACGGGCTGGCTGCGCGGCGCGGTCATTGAGCCGGAGGCGCGGGGACGGGGCATCCAACGCGTGTTGATCGCGGCGCGGGTCGCGCAGGCTATTGAGAAGGGCTGTGACCTGGTCGGCTCGTGGGCCGAGCCCGAGGGCCCGAGCGGCGTCAACCTCGAGCGGATGGGGATGCATGCGATCGGGACGCGACGGAACTACCGGTATGAACCCACCGCAGTCGCGACAGCCGATGGCTGACCTGTCGGTCGAGCGGACCGGCCCCGGCGGGGTCATCGTACGGGTGACCCTCGACCGTCCGGAGGTCCACAACGCTTTCAACGCCGACCTGATCGGCGAGCTCCGTCAGACATTCCGACGGCTTGATGACGAGCCAGTGGACCGCCTGCGGGCAGTGGTCCTGGCGGGTGCCGGACCATCATTCTGCGCCGGCGCCGACGTGACCTGGATGCGCGCCAGCCTCGGGCTCACTCGCGAGCAGAACGAGCAGGACGCCATGGTCATGGCCGAGATGTTCGACGCCATCGACCGTTGCCCCGTCCCGGTCTTCGCTCGCGTCCACGGCGCCGCGCTCGGAGGTGGCATGGGCTTGTGCGCCGTGAGCGACCTCGTTATAGCCGAGTCGGGCGCGAAGTTCGGCTTTACCGAAACGCGACTCGGCATTCTGCCCGCAGTCATCAGCCCCTTCGTGATCGCCAAAATCGGCGAGACCCACGCCCGCGCCCTCTTCATGACGGGCAGACGCTTCGACGCTACTCGTGCACTGCGAATTGGCCTCGTACACGAGGTTGTCGAGGGAGAAGCCGCGCTCGATGCCGCCGTGGAAACCGCGGTCGCCGACCTGCTGACTGCCGGGCCGACGGCCGCGCGTGCCGCCAAGGCCATCGTGCGCGAGGTGCGCGGCCTGCCTCACGAATCGACTCGCTGGCACACGGCGCGCCGGATCGCGGCCCAACGCACGAGCGCGGAGGGCCAAGAGGGGCTGCGGGCGTTCCTGGAGAAGCGCAAGCCCGCCTGGAAGGATCGGACCAGGGAGAACTGACCGACTACCAGCAGGTAGTCTCATCGCCATGCGGACCCAGGTCTGCGAGTTTCGAGGGGAGCGGCCAGGGGAATGGGCATCTTCGCCAGCAGCCGACCGATGACATCGCTCAGGTTTGCCCTGCTCGGCATGATCGCTGCGCTGCTGGCCTGGCCACTCGCGCCGGTCCAACCGGCTTCAGCGGCCCCTGATGCGACGATCAACAAACGCGTCGCTGTGCTGCTCGTCAATTTCGCGCGGCAGCAGTCCGAGCCATGGACGAAGGAGTTCGTGGAGGAGATTTACTTCGGGCCGAACAGGTCGGTCACGTCCTACTACGCCGAGCTCTCGAACGGGGCGATGTCGATCACCGGATCGGTCTTCGGCTACCTGACCGTGACCTCGAGCCTGACTTATTGCGATTACCCGACCTGGGCGGCGTCCGCCCGCAAAAGGGCCGTGGCGAACGGCATCGACCTCGCCGCGTACACGAACATCGTCTATGCATTCCCATACCAACCCACGTGCTGGTGGAGTGGTTTGGCCAAGGGGGGCTCGCCGAATCGACCCGGACGCGACAGCTGGATCAACGGTCTGATGTCCCTGTACATCGCGAGTCATGAGCTCGGCCACAACTTCGGGGCAAATCACGCGGGAGCGCTGACGTGCACCACGGATGGACAGCGGGTGGCGTTGTCCAGCACCTGCACAACTTATGAATACGGCGATCCATTCGATCTCATGGGCTACTCGGGCCAGCGCCACATGCAGCCGTGGTTTCGCTGGAAGGTCGGGTTGCTCAGTCCCAGCGAGATGGTCACGGTGTCCGAGAACGGCGTCTACACGCTTTCGCCGGGGGAGGTGTCAGGCGACGGTCCACGCATGCTCGTTGTTCGCCGACCGTCCGGCGGTACCTATGTCATCGACTTTCGCCAGCCCTACGGCAAATACGACGACTTCCCAGATAGCTCACCGGCGGTCACGGGCGTGAGCATCCGCCTGGTGCGAGAGGGCGGCGCACCCACCAAGCTGATCGACACGAACCCTGACACCTGCACGTTCAGAGACGCACCTCTTGGCGTCGGTAGAACGTTCGTCGACGCGGCCAACCGCATTGCGATCACAACCGAGTCAGTCGGTTCGACGTCGGCTGAGATCCGCATCGAGACGAACTTTGACGGCGCGGCACCGCCGAATCCACCCACACCAGACCCCATCGACGATTCGACCCCGCCGACCGCGCCGACCTCCCTGGAGACGGCGCTGATCACCATGCGCACTATTGCAGTCAGCTGGCGGGCGGCCGATGACGATGTCGGTGTCGACCATTACCTCGTGACCAGGAACGGGATACTGGTGGGCAGCACCTGCGATCTCATGCTGCGCAACATCAGGGCCGCGGACGGTCGGACACATGAGTTCTCGGTCCAGGCTGTGGACACCGCCGGAAATGCCGGCCCGCTGGAGGTGATCCGGATGTCGATGCCGGACGTCACGCCGCCCACTTCGCCGCGACGACTGCGTGCCGGAATCCCGAACCGCACGACCATCTCGCTCAGGTGGTTGCCTGCGACCGACAAGGTAGCCGTTACGCGCTACAGCCTCCGTCGGGGCGGAGTGGTCATCGCGGACCTTGAGCCGGGAGTCACGACATATTCCGACGGCTCGCTGGTCCGCGGCCGAACCTATCGCTACACATTGACGGCCATCGACTCAGCCAACAACTCGAGCGTGCCCGCCACGGTGAGCGTTAGCCTCCCCTGACGCATTTCAGGTCACGGGAGAATCTTGGCGTTTGACATGTAACACGACAAACGCGACATTCGCGATGTGAGTGAGGCGATCGGACCGGGTGAGGCTGCCCGGCGCCTGGGAGTCAGCACCCGCACGGTGCAGCGCTGGCTACGCGACGGGCGCCTTCCCGCGGTGCGGGTCGGCTCGCACGTCAAGGTCGCCGCCAGCGCTGTGCCAACGCCTGGCGCGGCAACTGACGGCGGTCTGCGCGCGACGGGACGGAAGATCGAGCGACTCCTCGTCGCGAATCGCGGTGAGCTCGTCGTGCGCATCGCACGCACGTGCAGGCAGCTGGGCATACGCAGCCTGGCATTGGTTACCGAGGACCAGGCACGCGCGTGGTGGACGAGCGCGGCCGACGAGATCGTGCCGCTCTCTGGGACCTACCTCGACGCGCAGGCAATCCTTGCCGCAGCCCACGCAGCACGAGCCGACGCCATCCATCCCGGCTATGGATTCCTGGCCGAGAACGCCGATTTCGCCGTGGCCGTAGCTGACGCCGGCATGGCCTGGATTGGCCCGCCGGCTAGCGCGATGCGCGCCCTTGGGGACAAGGCTGCGGCCCGACATCTCTGTGGAAAGGTCGGCGTTCCGGTCTTGCCCGGTTACGACGGCGCCGACCAAAGTGACGCGCGCCTCGGCAAGGAAGCCCGGAAGATCGGCTTCCCGGTGCTCGTCAAGCCGAGCGCCGGCGGCGGCGGCAAGGGGATGCACGTCCTCTCAGCGGCAGAGGGCGTGTCGCTGATCCTGTCCAGCGCTCGGCGCGAGGCAATGGCGGCGTTCGCCGACGAACGTCTGATCCTGGAGCGATACCTGCCCCGGCCACGCCACATCGAGGTGCAGTTCCTCGCCGACACGCATGGTAACGTGGTCCACCTGGGCGAACGTGAGTGCTCACTCCAGCGGCGGCACCAGAAGGTGATCGAGGAGTCTCCGTCGATCGCGGTCGACGCTGACCTGCGCGAGCGCTTGGGCGATGCCGCGCTGATGCTCGCTCGTGCCGCCGGCTACGTCGGCGCGGGAACTGCCGAGTTCCTCCTCGATGAGGGCGGAAACTTCTATTTCCTGGAGGTCAATGCCCGGCTGCAGGTCGAGCACCCGGTGAACGAACTCGTGACCGGCCGCGATCTCGTTGCTGATCAGCTGTCCATCGCCGCCGGTGAGCCATTGCGATTCGGACAGTCCGACGTGCGATTTGATGGTCATGCAATCGAGGCACGTCTCTACGCCGAGGATCCGTCGGCAGGCTTCCTGCCCGCCACCGGGGAGATAGTCGACCTTCGCTGGCCTCACCAGGCGGGTCTCCGGATCGACGCAGGGATCGGCGTCGGCGATGTCGTCGGCACCAGGTACGACCCACTCCTCGCCAAGGTGATCGCCCATGGCGACGATCGTGCCGAGGCGTTGGACCGGCTTGTCCGTGTCCTGGGCGCGACGAGCGTTCTTGGAGTGACCACGAACCGTGGCTTCCTACGCTGGTTGCTGGCGCAGCCGGACGTCCAAGCAGGCGACACGTACACCGGGCTCATCGACGAGCGATGGCACCCGGACGATGCGCTGCCGGCCGTCGCCTGGCACCAGGCCGCATCGGCGCTCGCCGCCCACACGGACAGTTCGACGATGTCCGGTCACCGAACGGGATTCAGGCTCAACTCGGCTCCGCGCCTGCGCGTCGAGATCGAAGGACGGGAGCAGGCAGTCGAGGTTTCCTCGGCAGCAAGCCCCGGTGTCACCTGGGCGCCTCTCGATGCGAGCTCGGTCGTTCTCGACCTGGATGGCCGCGCGGTGACCGCCCGCCTGGCGCCGGCACCGACAGTCGAATCGGCAGTTCGTCACGCTGCCCACGAGGGCGCCACCAGCCAGAGCGTGACCGCCCCAATGCCCGGGACCGTGCTCCAGGTGCGCGTGTCGGAGGGCGATGCCGTCGAAGCAGGCCAGGTGTTGATAGTGCTCGAGGCAATGAAGATGGAAAACACGGTGCCGGCGCCCGGCGCGGGAGTAGTTGCGCGGATCCTGGTGAAGCCCGGCCAGCAGGTTCAGCGGGCCGAGACCCTCGTGGAACTCGCCTAGACTCGCCGCGGAAATGCGTTACCCACCCAGAGTTCGGATCTACGAGGTCGGCCCGCGCGACGGCCTGCAGAACGAGGCAGAGCCGATCTCGACTGACGCCAAGCTGCTGTACATCGAGCTCCTGCGCGCAGCCGGCCTGCGCGAGATCGAGACGACCAGCTTCGTGTCCGCTCGGGCGATACCTCAGCTCGCTGACGCCGACGGTCTCCTGCCCGCGGTGCTTTCCGTGGCCGGCGCTGACGCCGTCCGCTACCCGGTCCTCGTTCCGAACATGCGCGGCATGGAGCGGGCTGAGGCAGCCGGCGCGAATGCCCTGGCGGTCTTCACCGCGGCCAGCGACGAGTTCACCAGGCGCAACATCGGTATGACGGTCGATGAATCTTTGGCCGCCTTCGCGCCCGTTCTCAGTCGGGCCTCCGAGCTCGGGTGGTGGAAGCGCGCCTATGTGTCCACAGCCTTCGGGTGCCCGTTCACCGGACGCGTGAGAGTCGCGAAAGTCGTCGACGTTTCGCTGCGGCTGATGGAGCTCGGGGCCGACGAGGTCTGCCTCGGCGACACGATCGGTGCAGGCGTCCCCAGCCAGGTTCACGAGCTGACGGCCGCGACGACGGCCTCCGGCCTGCCCCTCGACCGGCTGGCTTACCACTTCCATGACACGCGTGGCACGGCGCTCGCCAACGTCGTCGCCGGTCTCGAAGACGGCGTGACGTGCTTCGACTCGTCGACGGGCGGCACGGGTGGCTGCCCGTACGCGCCCGGCGCTGCCGGCAACCTCGCCACGGAGGACCTGGTCTACCTGCTC
>JBPCLD010000018.1:0-3826 GCA_051003655.1 Candidatus Limnocylindrales bacterium
TTTCCACGGGCCGGAGGATACCAGTCGGAGCAGGCTGGGCCGTTAGTCAGGCGCCAGAGGGATGGTCGACCAACAGCGAGCGACCGGTCATCCCCTCCCCAACGGGGAGGCCAACGAGCGTCAGCAGCGTGGGCGCCACGTCGGCAAGCACGCCGTCGCGCAGGTGACGACCCTCCGCCGCCTCGCCGATCAGGACGATCGGGACAGGATTCAATGAGTGAGCCGTCATGCGGTTGCCCTCGGGATCGCGCATCTCGTCAGCGTTGCCGTGGTCGGCGGTGATGCACAGCAGCGCCGGGCGGCCCTCGAGCGCTTGAAAGATGCGGCCGAGACATGCGTCGATGTACTCGACCGCGCGAACCGCCGCGTCCCACACGCCGGTGTGGCCGACCATGTCGGCGTTGGCATAGTTGGCGGCGATGAACTCGTACTCGTCGCTTCGAATCGCCTCCACCACCGCGTCGGTTACTCCTCCGGCGCTCATCTCCGGTCGGAGGTCGTAAGTCGCAATCTTTGGGCTCGGGACGAGGACCCGCTCTTCGCCCGGAAAGAGCGCCTCGATGCCGCCGTTGAAGAAGTAGGTCACGTGGGCGTACTTCTCCGTTTCGGCGACGTGCAATTGGCGCCAGCCGAGATTCGAGAAGATCTCTGCCAGGCTGGTGACCGTCTCCGGCGGAAAGGCAACCTCGACCGGCAGCCCGGCCTCGTACTCGGTCATGGTGACGACGGTCAGGTCGCGGGGTCGGGCGCCGCGATCAAATGCCGTCCGGTCGAAGTCGTCGCCATCGACAAGGACATGCGTCAGCTGGCGCGCGCGATCTGCGCGGAAGTTGAAGACGATGACCACATCACCGTCGCGAACGGTGCCCTCGGAACCCTTGATCGCGGTCGGCAGGACGAACTCGTCGCCTTCGCCGCGCCCGTAGCCGTCGATCACGGCCTGGATCGCTGACGGCGCGCCGAGGCCCCGCCCGTGGACGATCGCCTCGTAACCTCGCTGCGTCCGGTCCCAGCGCCGATCGCGATCCATCGCGTAATAGCGTCCGCCGATCGACGCGATGCGGGCATCGGGGTGCGCTTGCACGAGGCGCCGCTCGAAATCAGGCACGAACCTGTCCGCAGAGCGGGGCGGCGTATCGCGACCGTCCAGCAGGCCATGGACAACAACGTTTAACGCCCCATTGCTGTGTGCGAGGCGCGCGATCTCGACGGCGTGCCGGTCCACTGAGTGCACGCCGCCGGACCCCAGCAGGCCGATCAGGTGGAGTCGGACGCCCGGGGTGGCCGCACGCGTCGCTGCCTCCACCAAGACCGGATTTGAGTGGAACGAGCCGTCCGCGATCGCGGTATTTATGCGTGGCAGCTCGGGCAGGACAGGCCGTCCCGCTCCGAGGTTGAGGTGGCCAATCTCGCTGTTGCCCATCTGTCCCGGCGGTAGTCCGACTGCCTCCCCCGAAGCCTCTAACGTGGCGTTCGGCCAGGTCGCGAGCAGCTTCCGCCAGACCGGCATCCGTGCCGCGGCGATGGCGTCGTCCGCGGGACGCTTGCCGATGCCAAATCCGTCCAGCACGATTAGGACGAGCGGGCGCGGTCTCACACTCACGAAGGGCCGGCGCCGCGTGCCGCAGCCGTGAGCCCGGCACGGGCGACGATGCCGGCCATCTCGTCGACCTTGAGGCTCGCGCCGCCCACCAGCGCGCCGTCAAGGTCCGGCTCCGCAAGGAACTCGTCGATCGTCCCACTGGTGACGCTGCCGCCGTAGAGCACAGGCACATTTGCGGCGCCGTCAACCACCCCACCCTCGGCGAGGGTCTGGCGGATGAGTTGGGCCATTGCTGCCGCGTCGCTCCCCCGCGCCGTCAGTCCGGTTCCGATGGCCCAGACCGGCTCGTAGGCGATGACAAGGTCGTCCGGGATGACGGTCGCCACTCTATGTATCTCGGCCAGCGTGCGCTCCAGCTGCCGCCTGACGGTCTGCTCAGCACGGCCTGCCTGCCGGTCGTCGAGCTGCTCGCCAACGCACAGGATCGGCCTGAGTCCGAATTCGGCACAGCGCAGGACCTTGCGTCCGATGAGCGCATCATCCTCGTGCTGATCCCTGCGCCGCTCGCTGTGGCCGCAGATCGACCAGGTCGCGAGCATGGCCACCATCGGCGCCGAAACCTCGCCGGTGTAGGCGCCGAAGGGCTCGGAGTGGACGTTCTGGACGCCGACCGCCACGTCGCTGTCGGCGAGGGCCCGCGCGACCGATTCCAGGCAGACGAACGGTGGACAGATGACGCGGATCACGCCTGGCACCTGCGTGGCCGCGTCGATGTCGTTGGCCAGCAGGGCAGCATCGAGGGGCGTCGTGTTCATCTTCCAGTTGCCGGCAACGATCACAGGCCGATCCACGACCGTCATGCGCCGTCCGCGTGATGAAGCACCGCGCTCTCGACCTCGTAGAAGGCCCGCTGCACCTGGCCGCGCGTCAACCCGACGGCAGCAGCCAGCTCGCCGAACGTAGCCTCAGGCGCCCTGCGCCGCGCAGCAACCACACGTTTCGTTCGCCGTGAGAGGCGACGGAGGCCATCGTTTCGCTCGAGCGTGTCGATGTATGACAGCTGGCGGTGCGCCGCCTCCACGGCACGGCGGAGGTTGGCCCCCTCGGCGTTGACCACGCGGTTCATGTGGCCGCGCAGCGACCGTCCCAAGAGCCGAGTCTCGATCTCGAGTGCCGCCGCTGACGAGCCGAGACGCCGGAGGAGCCCGATGATCGATTCGGATTCCTTCCAGGTAAGCACGCCCCGGCCACGGCGGATGCGCGCGGCGGCGGCGAACCCGAGGCTGGCAACCCGCGCGGCCGCCGAACTGAGAGCTTCGGCGGGCACCACCAGCTCGAGGTGCGTCCCAGTCCCAGTCACGCTCAACGAGCCATGCGCGAGGAAAAGGCCGCGCAGGTGGGCAAGGCGGCAGTGCCCGGCGGAGGCATCCCAATCGAAGATCTCGGGATTTGCGCCGTCGTCGAGGCGGACCGCGAGGCGGCCGATGGACGGTGTGCGGGCGCGACCACGGGCCTCGGCACCGAGCCCCGCTCGCTCGGCGATTCGGCAGCACCGGCGTGTCGGTTCGATCGCGGCGAGCTCGGCCCACAGGGCGGCAACCACGTCGCCCTCCATCAGGCGACCGATGCTGGCTGGCGCCGCTGGATCACGCGTTCGTCATGGAGCTCCAAGAGCGTCGTCGCCAGCTTGTGCGGATCGTGTCGGTGGGCGTTCTTCTCGTCGACGAGATCACGGGGGAATATGTGGGGCCCTGTCGCGTGTGACAGGGCCCTGTCCACCCGCACCGGCGCGGCCGGGTAGTTCTCCGGCTGGCGAGCCGTGAAGTTGCCGTTCACGAGAACCGCATCGATGACGTCGCCGAGGCCGTGTGCGTCCAACGACGCGAGGTGGTCCGACAGCGTGAAGCCCTCCGTCTCACCGACCTGAGTCGCCACGTTGCACACGAAGACGCGTGGGGCGCTGGTCCTGGCAAGCGCCTCGCGCATGCCGGGCACGAGCAGCGGCGGCAGCAGACTTGTGTACAGGCTGCCAGGCCCGATCACGACCATCTCGGCGTTGGCTATCGCCTCCAGCGCCTCCGTGTTCGGCTTGATGTCCGATGGCGTGATCCAAACTCGACGGATGCCACGGGCACGGGCAATGCGCGACTGACCATCCAGGGTTGAGCCGTCGCTGAGCTCGGCATGGAGGGTGATAGGCCGCCCAGCGACCGGCACGACCTTGCCACGCACGGCGAGAACACGGTTCGCCTGTCGAACAGCCTCCTCGAAGTCTCCGGTGAT
>JBPCLD010000019.1:0-7348 GCA_051003655.1 Candidatus Limnocylindrales bacterium
TCGACACTGTCTCGACAGGCACCCAGGCTGCGTCGGCGGCCGGCTCGAGGCTGACAGCAACCTCTACGCCCTCGTAGCGATTGCCAAAGGCTAGGTCGGTGCCCGCAGGAGCGAAACCGGCAGCGTCCTGGCGCGTTTCCGCTTCTCCCACGCTGTAGTAAGCGTCAGGGTTGCCACCGCCGCCTGAAAGGTTGATGTTCATCTCGATTTCGAGCGCGCCCTCGAACGCAGTCGCGGCAGCTGCCTCCACGGTGATCGAGAGGGCAGGGTCCAGTCGTCCGCCGTTGAGGGCAACGGTCTTTCGTAGCGTCACGGGACCATCCGTCCGCGAAGTGACCAGCTGTCGGTCGGTCGCCTGCTCGACCTTCCATGGTGCGTTGACGGAATCACCGATCGGTCGACCGTCAGTGCCCACCAGTCGGACCAGCCCGCTACGCCGCTCGTGGTCGTCGTAGACGAGTGCGGCGGAGAGCCCGCTCTCCTTGGCCAGCAGCTCGTCGTGGATGCTGGTGGCCGTCTTGGCTGCGGTTTTCTCGCCACGCGCCTTGGCAGTTTCCATCGCGCGCAAGGCCTCGTGGTAAGCCTCCCGACGGCGGCGCATCACCGACGCGAGCGCGACCCGCGAGGCACGCACGTCCCACGACCCGATTCCTGCGCCCTCCGCGACGTCCACCAGAACGGTCTGGCCAAGCGAGCCAAGAATGACCTCGTCGATCCCATCGAGGTCGTAGTCACCCACCCCGGATACTGCAGACTCACCCGCGACGAGGTCCTCGGCTGCGATCAGCTCGGCGAGTGTGGCCATGCGCATGTGCACGATGTAGACGCCGCCGAACAGCCCGTGCCAGTAGCAGTCGTTCGACTGGCCGCGATACAGGTGATCGAGCGCCCGGTCACGTAGCGGCCCTGGCTCTGCCGCTTCGACCGCATCTGACACGCGGATCATCTGCTTGTGCAGATCGTTGATCTCGCGGTAGCGTGCCTGGAAGTTGCGCCACAGGCCGCCGCTCAGGAAGGGCAGGGCCGGTGAGTTGGATTTGGTCGCCTCCCCGAGCACGCGCGCGAACGTGTTGGCGTCCTCGGGCGGCAGCGCCCACTGGGTCATCTCGACGTACGAGCTGGTGGGTACGTAGATGCGCCCCACTGGCGGTTCCCGGGAAATCCACTCAGACGGCGTCACCGTGGTCAGCCACTCCGCGTTTTCGGCGATGGACTCGAAGCAGTCGTCGACCCACCTGCCCTCACCCCAGCAGTGCTCCTGTGTGCCGGGCCACGCCCCGAACTTCTCGCCGTCGTCCCCCATGACACCCAGCCGGTGGCCGTCCTCTGTGGCAGCGGCGCGGAGGTAGTCGATCAACTCGCCGACTGGCCGGAATGGAATGAGGTAGCGCAGCCCCTTCTCGGTTCCCAGGATCGTCAGGCGGCGACCCTGATCGTCTGTCGTGTACGTGCCCCACATGTCCGCGTCCTTGATCGACGCGCCACGCAGGTGGTTGTCGTCCAGCACCGTGTAGTCGTAACCGGCCTCGGCAAGGTCGAACGGAAGTGACGGCTCCCAAACTCGCTCGGCGAGCCATGCCCCGCGCGGAGCTGCGCCAAAGAGTCGCTCCAGCCGTTCGCGCATCCGGACCAGCTGCGCATGGCGGTCGCGCTGAGGGAGGGACACCAAGATTGGCTCGTAGAGGCCGCCGCCGAGTATCTCGACCCGCCCGCCGTCAGCGAGTGCCTGCAGTCGAACGATCGCCTCGGGCTGGTTAGCCTCCATCCACTCGAGCAACGGCCCGGTGTAGTGAAGTCCGACCTTCATGTGGGGGTGGCGCTCGAGGGCGTCGATCATCGGCGCGTAGGCCTGGTGGAAGACCTCCTCGAAGACCCAGCCGAAATTCCCCACTGGCTGGTGGTTGTGCAGGACGAGGGACAGCGAGATGCGCGCCGTCATGTCATCGGCGCCCAGCTCGGCTGCCGGCCGACCGTCAGGACCGTGAGCGGGCTGAGCCTCTTCCCGCGGCAACCGGCTGAGACTGCTCGGCTTCGGTAGCGCCGTTGGCCGCTGCCGGAAGGTAGAGCTGCTCCACGTACTCGCGGAGCATGCGCGACGTTGAAAACTGCCAGAGCGTGCTGGCCATCGATTCCTTCATCAGTTCGACCCAGCGCTTGGAGAACCCGTTGCCCTGCCGGTCGTAGTAAGTCGGGACGATCTCGGTCTCCAGCAGCCGATAGAGATCCTGCGCGTCTGCCCAGTCCTGGGCGCCTTCGTCGAGGTTGACCGTTCGCCCGCCGATCGCCCAACCATTCTTGCCGTTGAAGCCCTCATCCCACCAGCCGTCGAGAACGGAGCAGTTGATGATGCCGTTCATCGCCGCTTTCATGCCGCTCGTGCCCGACGCTTCGAGCGGCCGGCGCGGATTGTTCAGCCACACGTCGACGCCCTGGACGAGGTACCGACCGGTGCGGATGTCGTAGTCCTCGAGGACGAACACGCGCTTGGCGAACTTCGGTGAGCGGCTACGGGTGAAGATGTCCTGAATCATCCGCTGGCCGGGGCGGTCGGCAGGATGAGCTTTGCCGGCGAACACGACCTGCACCGGGCGCTGCTCGTTCAAGAGGATGCGGGCAAGCCGTTCTTCGTCTGAGAACAGCAGCGCCGCGCGCTTGTAGGTCGCGAAACGCCGGGCGAAGCCGATCGTCAGTACATCCGGGTCGAGCGCGTCGGCCAAAGACTCGAGCAGGCTGGGTGCCTCGCCGTGCCGGGCGAACTGCTGCTGCAGGCGACGCCGGCAGAAGAAGGCGAGCTCGAGCTTCTGGCGCTTGTGCGCGTCCCACACCTGCCCATCAGGAATCTCCCTGATGCGATCCCAGAACGGGTTCTCATCCGGATCGAGATCGTCGAGGTTGCCGCCGATCTGCTCGTACAGACGGCGAAATGGCTCGCCGACCCAACTTGGTGGATGGACGCCGTTGGTAATGGCAAGGATCGGCTTGCTGGGCACGTCGCCCCAGGTCGAGTTGGCTGTCTCTGCATGAAGGCGGCTGACCGCGTTCGCGCCATTGGTATCGCGCAGCGAAAAGGCGGTCATATCAAACTGGGCGGGGTCGTTGTCCGTGCCCCGACCGAGGGCGATGATGCGCTCCAAATCCAGGCTGGTGCCCTCCGCGAGGGGAGCGGCCAGGCGCCGAACCAGGTTGGCGTCAAACCTTTCGTTCCCCGCGGACACCGGCGTGTGGATGGTGAACACGGCGTTGCCTTTGACCAGCTCCAGCGCCTCGTCCGTCGACCTGCCCGCGGCGGTCAGCTCGCGCGTGCGCTCGACCAGCATCAGCGCCGAGTGGCCCTCGTTGAGGTGCCACGCGCGCGGCTCAACGCCCAGTGCACGCAGCGCGCGAGCGCCGCCGACGCCGAGCACGATCTCCTGGTGCAGCCGCATCTCGCGGCCACGGACGTACAGGATGTGGGTGATCGGCCGGTCGGCCTCGGGGTTGTCGGCGATGTCGGTGTCCAGCAGCAGCAATGGCACACGTCCGACCTGGGCAAGCCACACCGCGCACCAGATCTGTCGGTCGGGCAGGTCGACGGCAATACGCAGCGGCCCACCATCCGGCCCAGCGACTCGCCGCAGCGGTAGCCGGTTGGGGTCGTAGTCCGGATAGGCATGTTCCTGGTGGCCGTCGGCGTCGATGGTCTGACGGAAGTAGCCGTGGCGATAGAGGAGGCCAACGCCGACGAACGGAACCGCCATGTCCGACGTGGCCTTCAGGTGGTCGCCGGCGAGAACGCCCAGACCGCCTGAGTAGATGCCCATCGATTCGTTCAGCCCGTACTCGGCGCAGAAATAGGCGACCGGCCCGTCCAGCTCGGCTGCGTGGTCACGCGCGAACCAGTGCCCGGACCCGTTCTCCATGTACTCGTCGAAATCCGCGAGGAGGGTCTTGTACTCGACCATCAGGTCGATGTCCTCGAGGATGCCGGACCAGTTCTGGTGCGCCTGGAGGATCGGCACAGGCTGGCGGTGGCGCAGCCATGACTGGGCGTCGATCCGCCGGAACAGGACACGCACCCGCGGGTGCCACATCCAATAGTGGTTGAAGGCCAGTCGCTCCAGGCCCTCCAGCTGCAGCGGGAGCTGAAGGCCCGCGACGGGCAGGGTGCTTATCTCGATCCGTTGCGGCACGGCGCGCATCATAGATGGTCCTGAATCCGGGCGTAAACCGGTTCAGCAAACCCGCCATTTCAGGTCGCGGCCGTTAGCATCGACGGCCATGCGCATCGCGATGGTCGCCTCGGAATGTGAGCCGTTCGCCAAGACCGGCGGCCTCGCAGACGTTGTCGACGCGCTCTCGCGCGCGCTCGGACAGCTCGGCCACGAGGTCGACGTCTATCTTCCGCGCTACCGCGGGCTGGACCCGGTCGATGGGGCTGAGCGTCTCGAGTTGACCGTGCCAATGGGGCTCGGCCGACGGGTGGCGGTGAGCGTCGTGAGCGCGCCGGCGCGTGGCTACCAGCTGCGCCTGGTCGACCATCCGGAAAGCTTCGACCGGCCCGACTACTACGTTGTCGACGGCGTGGACTATCCGGACAACGGCTTTCGCTTCTCGCTCCTCGGCCGGACGGCGCTCGAGGCCATGCGCGCCGAGGGCCGCCCGATGGACATCGTCCACGCCCACGACTGGGAGGGCGCGCCGGCGATCCTGCTGCTGCGCCACCGCTATGGAGCCACCGCTGCGCTCGGCACACCGGCGACTGTCCTCACCTGCCATAACCTCGCCTACCACGGCTGGGTAGGGCGCTCGGAGGTCGCTGCCCAGCTGGACCTCCCCGCACACGTTGGGGCGCCGGACGGCGTGGACCTCCTGCGCGAGGGGGTGCTAGCCGCCCACATCGTCAACACCGTCAGCCCGACCTACGCGCGGGAGTCGCTCCGGCCTGAGTACGGCGCGGGCCTCGACGATGCGCTGCGCTCACTGGGCGAGCGCTACATCGGGATCATCAACGGCATCGACACGGACCTATGGAACCCGGCCACGGATGCCGAGCTATCCGCGCGCTACTCGGCTTCCAACCTGGAAGGCAAGGCCGTGTGCCGCGCCGCACTGTGCGCCGAGCTCGGCGTGGACCCCGATGGTCCGCTCTTTGCCATGGTCAGCCGCCTGGATCCCCAGAAGGGCTTTGATCTTCTTGCTGCGGCCGCGCCGCAGCTGGTTGCCGACGGAGCCAGGATCTGCGTGCTGGGGACGGGCGACCACGGGCTTGTCGCCGGACTTCGCGCTGTGGCCGCAGAAAACCCAACCCGGGTCGCAATCGAAGAGCGTTTCGACAGGACGTTGGCGCGTCGGATGTATGCCGGGGCGGACTCGTTCCTGATGCCGTCGCGCTTCGAGCCGTGCGGCCAAGGGCAGATGATCTCGATGCGCTACGGCACCGTGCCCGTCGTCCGGCGAACCGGCGGTCTCGCCGACACGGTATTGGACGCCGATGACCGGCCCGAGAACGGCAACGGTTTCAGCTTCGACGACGCGGACGCGGAGCCTTTCGCCGACGCTTGCCGCCGCGCGATGGCCGCGATGGCGGAGGGGCCACGTTGGCGCGAAATCCAGGGACGGGGGATGGCGGCGGATCACTCTTGGCGCGGGCCCGCTCGCGATTACGTGACCGCCTACCGCCGAACTATCGAGAGGGCACGGTGGCCGCTTAACGGGCGCCGTCCGTGATGGCTTCGCCGAGAAGGACTTCAACCTCGATATCAGCTTGAAGTTGCGCGACCTGCTGGAGCTTGCCGGGGTGCAGGTCGTGATGAGTCGGACCACCGACGTCGCGGTAAGCGACCGCCGGCCGATCACAACCGCGACGGCAAGATCGACCGGTACGACGACGACCTGATGCGCAACGACAGCGCCAACCTGGCCCGCGCGGACATCGTCGTCCACGTCCACAACAACAGCTGGACGAGCACTGCCACGAACGGCACCGGCACCTACACGAGCATGGGGCGGACGTGGACACCCGAAGCTGTCGAGCTGGCGCAACTGATGGTCGACGAGCAGTTCACAGCCTTGAACGCGTATCGGTCAGCAGCATTCCAGCCCGAGAACAACGGCGTCCAGGGTGGCTGGTACTACTACGTCGGGCCGTACGACCCGCCCTACCTGCCGCGACCGACGCTCATGCCGAGCGTGCTCTCGGAGTCTCTCTACCTGAGCAATCCGGCCGAGCTCGAGGCGCTGAAACGCGCCGACGTGAGGACCTCGCTGGCGGCTGCGATCTACATCGCGATTGCCAGGTATCTCAACTCGCGGCCATTGGGTATCGGCTATGAGCTTGTCGATGGGCCTGATGCGCCTATGGCCGCAGGCAGCGCACTGTCGTACAGGATTCGAGTCATTAACCATGGCAACACGGCTTCGGACGATTGGACGCTCGAGCTCCGACACGTGCCGCGGGTGCCGGTGTATGACGGCTCAGGCCAGCTCGGAACGCTCATCGGATCGCTGGCCGTGCCTGATGGGCTGCAGCCCGGCGCCTCGGTCGACCTCACGATTGCCGCGACGGCGCCGGCCGGCGGCGGCAACTGACTGGTGAAGACGGAGGTGCAATTGGCAGACGGCAGCTACGCCTCGCCCACCGGGGTGATGTCGATGCAATTGCCGCTGACGACGATCGCGCCGTAGGCCGGGCTGATATCGTCACCGCTCGCATGAGCCTGCTCACCGGTAAGAAGGCGCTCATCTTCGGAGTCGCCAACGATCACTCGATTGCCTGGGGTATTGCCAAGGCCTTGCACGAGCACGGCTGCGAGATCGGCTTCAGCTCGGTCGAGATGATGCTCGAGAAGCGCGTCCGGCCGCTCGCCGAGAGCATCGGCTCGAAGTTCGTGGAGCCATGCGACGTCCAGAGCGACGAGCAGATCGCCCGCGTCTTTCAGCGCTGGGAGGACCAGGTCGGCCAGCTCGACATTGTCGTGCACGCGCTCGCGTTCGCGAAGCGTGAGGACCTCGAAGGAAAGTTTGTCGACACCTCTCGGGAGGGGTTTGCTCTTGCCCTCGACATCAGTGCCTACTCGCTCGTCGCGGTTTCGCGCCCGGCCGCAAAGCTGATGCCGAGCGGCGGCTCGATCATGACCCTGTCCTACTACGGCGCCGAGAAGGTGGTCGCGAACTACAACGTGATGGGCGTCGCCAAGGCGGCTCTCGAGGCGAGCGTTCGATACTTGGCCAACGATCTGGGGCCGCAAAATGTCCGTGTGAACGCGATCAGCGCCGGGCCTATCCGGACGTTGGCTGCCTCCGGGGTTGCCAACTTCAAGAAGATGTACGGAATGTTCCCCGACATCACACCGCTACGCCGCAACATGAC
>JBPCLD010000020.1:0-3431 GCA_051003655.1 Candidatus Limnocylindrales bacterium
TTCGACCTCTCGGCGTACGAGTCGTATCTCTCCGGCAGGCTGGAGGACTACGAGTACCAGCCAGCGGCGAAGGAGGCCGAAGGAAGAGAGCTGGCCGAGGTGGCCGCCTAGCGAGAACGACTTTCTCGTCCCACGATCGATACACCGCAATTCCCGCGACGCAATGGGTGTGGAGCGCGAAAACCGGCTATTTCGGTCGTGGGACGGCACTTCCAGCCGGCTGACGGCTCAGACAGCATGTCATGTCGCGGTTTTCGGCGCATTCAACTGACCCACGATTAGAAGAGCTGCCGGCGAAACGCGTGGTCGATGGAATCGTTGTCGCTTGCGGGATTGGCGGACCGACTGCAGTCGGCGATAGCATCGACACTGATGGAGCCGCACACTGAGCAGGTTCTGGGCATTGCGCGCTCATTGGTTCCGGGCGGGCTCAAATGGCGCGGCGTGCGTCCACTGCCGCTCGATCCGTATCTCGCGGCGGTCCGCGAGCACGGTACGTTCAGGCCGCGGCCCGAGGCGGAGACGGACCCGTCGTGGAAGCAGATCATCCCCTATCTAGCGCTGCGAGACGGTGAACGCGTCCTATTGATGCGCCGAACGCGAGCAGGCGGCGACAAGCGCTTGCATGAGCGCTACACGATCGGTATCGGCGGCCACGTGAATCCCGGCGATACGGATCCATTGGACGCCCTGCGGCGCGAGTGGGCTGAGGAGATCGATGCCGACTTCGCGCCGACCCTGGAGCCGCTTGGAGTCCTGAACGACGACGACAACTCAGTGGGCACGGTGCACCTCGGGCTGGTTTACAGCGCCGATGCGCTGGGTCGGCCGGTGGCAATTCGAGAAAACGACAAGCTCGAAGGAGGCTTCGCCACGTTCGCAGAAGTCGGTGCCGTGGTCACTCGCCTGGAGACCTGGAGTGCGCACCTGTTCGAATTTCTGAAATCGGGCGGATAATCGACAGGTACAGATGAACCGTCACATCGGCCGGTCAAGATCGCGAGTGATGGTTCGCGTCCTGCTCGGCTTCGGGCTCGTTCTCATGCTTGCGTCTCAGGCGCTCGGCAAGGAGGGCGATCGGGTTTACGTCATGCCCACCAGCGGCGTCGTCGACCAGATCATGGATGGGTACATCCGCGACGGGATCGCCAAGGCGGAGCGCGAAGGCGCGGCGGCCGTCCTCATCCAGCTGGATACGCCCGGCGGTGACCTGACCGCCACGCACAACATCGTCAAGACACTGCTCGCGGCGCCCGTGCCGGTGATCGTCTGGGTTGGTCCATCGTCGAGCCGGGCAGCGAGTGCGGGTACGTTCATCACGCTCGCCGCCAACGTGGCCGTTATGGCGCCCGAAGCACGCATCGGCGCCGCGACACCCATATCGGGGGAGGGGCAAGACCTCGAGGGCGACCTGGGAGCGAAGATCCTCGAGGATACGCAGGCTCTCCTCCGCATCATCTCCGAGTCGCGCACGCGCAATCTCGACTGGGCTCTCACGACGGTGAGCGAATCAAAAGCATATACGGCTACGGAGGCGCTCGCCGCGGGCGGTATTGACGGCACTGCGAGCACCGTGGATGACGCCATCGCGTTTGCGAACGGACGGACGATCAACCTCAATGGGACGTCGGTCACTCTCGACCTGGCCGGCGCCACGGCGGTCGACCTGCCGATGAACCCGCTCCAGGCGCTACTGCACCTGCTGGCCGATCCCAACATCGCCTTCATTCTCTTCACGATCGGGTTCTATGGGTTGCTGTTCGAGCTCCAGAACCCCAATTGGGTGACGGGGATTCTGGGCGGCATTGCGATCATCCTTGCCTTCATTGGCTTCGGCAGCCTTCCGCTCAATGTTGGTGGACTGTTGCTTATCGGGCTCGCGGTGCTGCTCTTCATCCTCGAGTTCACCGTCACCAGCCATGGGCTTCTGACCGTTGGCGGAATCGTGTGCTTCGTGCTGGGCGCCGCGGCGCTGTACACGGAGCCGGGCACGCCTACCGCGCCCGACGTTTCGGTGGCCTGGCCGGTGATCGCGGCCATGACGGCGACGACCGCCGCGTTCATGTTCCTCATCGCCGCGGTTGCGATCAGGACCCGACGGATGACAACGGCAGAGGGTCTCATCGGCGCCGGCCTGCCACACAATTCATTGGGTCAGGTTCGACGGCCGCTCACGCCAATAGGGTCGGTCTATGCTGGGGGAGAAGAGTGGACCGCACGATCAGCAGATGAACGGCCGCTCGAGCGCGGCACACCGGTAAGGGTTGTTCGGCAGGAGGGATTGACGCTCGTCGTCGAGCCTGCCGAGGGCTCTCCAGTCAGCGCCTAGGCCGCGCGGGCCAACCAGAAAGGAACAGCCGACTCCGTGGATACCGTCGCAATCGTCACCATCGTCGCGATCATCGTGCTTGCCCTCATCGCCTTGTGGCTGTCGGTGCGCGTCGTGCAGCAATACGAGCGGATGGTGGTCTTCCGGCTCGGCAAGACGGGCCCCAGCCTGGTCAAGGATCCGGGTCTTCGGTTCCTGGTGCCGATCATCGACCGCCCCTACAAGATCGACATCCGCGAGAAGTTCATCGAGGTGCCCAGCCAGACGACGATCACCAAGGACAACGCGCCGATCAACATCGACTTCCTGATCTATTGGTACATCGTGGACCCGCTGCGTTCGATCGTGAACGTCCAGAACTTCGCCGGCGCTCTCCAGGGCATCGCGACGACAACTCTCCGCGCGGTCATCGGCGACATCCTGCTCGACGACGTGCTGTCCAAGCGCGACCAGATCAACGAGGTCCTCCGCGCGAAGCTGGACGAGCAGACCGAGCGCTGGGGCGGCAAGATCACCACCGTCGAGATCCGCGAGATCATCCCGCCGCGCGACGTGCAGGAGGCGATGAACCGGATGCTCTCCGCCGAGCGCAACCGGCGCGCGGTGATCACCGAGTCCGAGGGCGCGCGCCAGGCCAACATCAACGTCGCCGAAGGCGAGAAGCAGGCCGTCATCCTGCGCGCAGAGGGCAGGCGACAATCGCAGATCCTCGAGGCCGAGGGCTATAGCCAGGCACTGGAGCGGATCTTCGGCGCTGCCCGCCAGGTCGACGAGAAGACGATGACGCTTCAGTACCTCGAGGCGCTCAAGGCGCTGGGTGCCGGGCCGGCGACCAAGTTCGTCATCCCGGTCGAGTTCGTCGAGCTGGCCAACCGCATCAGCCGCTACGCCGAACACAGCCTGTCCAGGGGGACAGGCGGGGAGTAGCCGCGTCGCGGCCCCTCGGGGCCCCTCCGGCGGACGCGTCCATGACCGCGTCCGACTGCCGTCGGATAAGGCGCTGACAATTCCGCGCTAACGGCCAGGCAAGCGGCGCGGGCTAGCGTCGCCGGATGCTGGCCACGCTCATGACCGCGGTGATCAACGGGTTGCGCGGGGAGCT
>JBPCLD010000021.1:0-17688 GCA_051003655.1 Candidatus Limnocylindrales bacterium
TGACGCAGATGCCTTTCTCGGTGTGCGCGAGCAGCAGGTCCGTGTCGCCGAACGTAAAGCGTCGCATCGCTCCCGGCGGGAGATCGCTGAGTGGCCAGATCGGCACGAACGGCCGGTCATCTGCGCAGGCGGCAACGAGCCCGGCCGGGATGGGCATCACCTGGGTCTCCATGCTCGGCATGGTAGCCAGCGACCGCACCGCGCAGAATGGGCCATCCGTGTGACGATGTAGTCATGCGCTACGCGTTGATGAGTGAGCCGCAGCAGGGGCTCAGCTACGAAGAGCTGCTCGCCCTCGTGCGGACTGCCGAGGAATCCGGCTTCGAAAGCTTCCTTCGCTCCGATCACTACACGAGCTTCCCCGGCGAATCGGGGAAACCCACGACCGACGCCTGGGCGACGCTTGCCGGCCTTGCCCGCGATACGACCCGGATCATGCTCGGGACGCTCGTTTCGCCCGTAACTTTCCGCCCACCCGGCAACTTCGCCAAGGTCGTGACGACCGTTTCCGAAATGAGTGGAGGGCGGGTCGAGGTTGGCATGGGCGCGGGCTGGAACGAGGCGGAGCACCATCAGAACGGGCTTGCGTTCCCGCCGACGCGAGAGCGCTTCGACATGCTCGAGGAGCAGCTCGCCATCGTCCACGGCCTGTGGACCAAGTCCGACGGATGGAGCTACAACGGCCGCCACTGGACCGTACGCGACGCCAAATTCCATCCCAAGCCCATGGTGCCTGAGGGTAGGCGTCACCCGAACCTGATCGTCGGCGGGGCTGGTGGTCCACGCATGGCGAGCCTCGTGGCGAATTACGCGGACGAGCTCAACATCAGCTCAGCGTCTCCGGCGCGCGTCGCCGAGGCCTACGCACGTCTTGACGACGCCTGCCGCGCTGTGGGCCGCGATCCCGCCGACGTGACACGCTCGGCGATGACGGGCGCGCTGGTCGGCGAGACGGAGGACGACGTCCGCGGACGGGTCAAGGACCTGCTGCTGATGATCGGTGACACGAGCGGTGACCCGGATGCGTGGCTGGCTGATCGCCGCGACCGCTGGGTCATCGGGACGCCCGACGAGGCGCGATCGCGCGTCTCGGAGTTCGAGGCGGCGGGGGCGCAGCGGATCATGCTTCAGACGTTCCTGCCGCGTGATCTCGAGATGGTGCGCCTGCTCGGGCGAATTTTCCTGAGGCAGTAAGGCCGGTCGCCGGCTATTTTGCCGCGGCAGCCTCCGCTGGAGCTCCACGAGCGATCGGGTTCTCGGCGCCGCGGGTCGAGCGGAGCGGCGCCTCGCGCAGCGTCACCACGGCAGCGACCGCGATGACGGTCGCAATCACGCTGAGCCACATGGTGTTGGCGATGGCCAGCGAAAACGCTTCGTGGATGCCCAGCACGATGGCCGGTATATAGGCCGCGACAAGCGCCTGGAACTGCTCCGGTATCTGGGCCAAGATGCGCGCGCCCATATCGCCCACCGCGGATATGTCGTCGAGCCTGAATCCACCGCTCGTGAACTGGCCGGAGATGGCCGCAACCTGTTCTGGTGCCATGCCCGCCCGGCCGAGCTCGGCCGCCACCTGGCGCGGCGCCTCAGTCTGGAGCGTGGAGCCGAATACCGTTCCGGCAATGGCAAGGCCGACCGTCCCGCCGATCTGGCGGAAGAAGGTCAGGTTGCTCGTCGCGGCCCCGAGCTTCTGCCATGGCACGGCGTTCTGGACGACGATCGTGAACACGGCCATGGTCGGGCCGATGCCGATGCCGGCGAGGAACTGCCACGCGTAGAGCACAGGGGTTGGCGTGTCGGCACGCAGGTTCGTCATCAGGTACAACGCGACAGCGAGTGTCGCCATGGCCCCCACGGTCATCCACTTGTAGCGACCGGTTCGGCTGACGATCTGGCCGCTGACGATCGAGCCAAGGATCAGCCCAGCGAGGAGCGGGAGCAGCTCGTAACCCGATTCGGTTGCGGTGGAGCCGTTCACGACCTGGTACCAGCGGGGCAGGAAGATGATCGCGCCGAAGAAGCCGAAGCTGGCCAGGAAGGCCGCGATCATCGAGATCGAATATGTCCGGTTGCGGAAGAGGTCGAGCGGCATGATCGGCTCTGCGGCGCGCGACTCGACCCAGATGAAGACGCCGATCAGGACGAGCCCGATGGCAAGCAGGCCGCCGACCCAAGGATCAGTCCACTCGAGAGTCTGCTTGTTGGTCAGGCCGATCAGAATCGGCACGAGGGCGAGCGTGAAGACGAACACGCCCAGCCAGTCAACTTTGCGCGTCACGCCCGATCGCTGGTGCGCCGGCAGCAGGCGCCAGATGATCGCCAGCGCGACGGCCCCGACGGGCAGGTTGACGAAGAAGACCCAGTGCCAGCTGATGGAGTCGGTCAGGAAGCCACCGAGGGCCGGGCCGATGATCGCCGACAGGCCGAACACGGCGCCGAACAGCCCCTGGTATTTGCCACGCTCCTGCGGCGTGAAGAGGTCGCCGATGACTGCCAGGGCGATCGGGAAGATCGCACCGGCGCCGAGGCCTTGCAGGCCGCGGAAAGCGATCAGCTGGACCATGTCCTGCGAGAGGCCGGAGAGGAACGAGCCGATCAAGAACAGGCCGATTCCGATCATCAGCAGGTTGCGCCGACCGAACTGGTCCGACAGCTTGCCGTAGATGGGTCCGGTGATCGTCGACGTGAGCAGGTAGATCGTCACCACCCACGTGTAGAGCTCGTTGCCCTTCAGGTCGGTGACGACGGTCGGGAGCGCGGTGCCGACGATCGTTTGATCGAGGGCCGAGAGGAACAGGCCGAGCAGGATCGCGAACAGGATCTCCATCCGCGCTCGCGGCGACATCGAGATGTTCGGCCCGGTCTGTAGAGAGGTTGCCGGCGCGCCGTCCGCGCCGGCCGGTGTCATCGATGCCATGAGGGCTGGGGAGTCTCATGGGTCTTGTGTGGCTGTGTCTAGGTGGCCGTCTGCTGGCCGGACGTCGGTCGTATGTGCCTGTGCGGCTCCGATTCGGCGCTAGCTTCGGCCGCCGCGCGGAGCTCGGTGAACGTGTCGAGGGCGCGTAGCTGCTGCTCCGGGCTCAGCTGAGCCAGGACCTTGCCCATCGTCTGGCGGCGGATCTGGTCGATCTCCTCGACTGCCTCGCGCCCGGCTGCGGCCGAACGGATTGTCACCACGCGCCGGTCTCCGGCATCGCGGCCGCGCTCAACGAAGCCACGCTCGACCATCCGATCGACGAGCCCGGTGACGTTGGGCAGCGACACGTCGAGCAGCTCGGCGAGCCGGCTCATGGGCATCGGGCCCTCACCTTCGAGCAGGAACAGGACGTGAAGGTGCGTAGAGCTGATCGCACGCAGGCAGCCGTGCCGGGCAACAGCGTGCCGTTGGCGGACGATCAGCGGCTGGAGCTGGTCGAGGATCCGCTCGACGAGCGCGTCGGTCTCCGTCTCCGCGGCGGGCGTAGGTGAAATAGCCGAACTCAGCACGATGCTTCGTCAGGTGTGAATAGTTCGCTCATCATTGAGCATTATGCCGATGCGAAGGATCCTGTCAAACGCCGATGGTGAGCTGGTCGCTGAGAGGCGCTTACTCGACGTGCACGAGCGCGACACGTTCGTTCCTCAGGACGTCGGACCCGCCGAGATTCCGGTCGGGATCGTGCGCGGCATGCACCAAACCAACGATTTCTGCTTCTGCGGCGGTGGCCCACCGCTTCAGCTCGGTAGAACGCCTCACGCCCGTGCACGCCGTGCACAAGGTGAGTCCGGAATTCAGGCGACGGGCGCGAACCGGGACGGCGGCCAGTAGCGGAACCACGGGCGGCCGAGTAGTTGTGCCTGGTCCACCGCCCCGATGTGGCCCGCATCGTTTGCGTGGGCAGGGTGGTCGCCGGCGAGCGTCATTCGGTCGTCGGCGTCTATCGCGGCCACTCGCTTAACGATCACTCGGCGCGGATCCCGCGGGTCACGCGCGACCACGAGCTCGCCGACTCGCGGCATCCGGCGCCCGTAGGCGTCCGGGTCGACGAGGAGCCAATCGCCCTCCAAAAGCGTGGGTTCCATGCTGTGGCCCTCGACGCCCACCCGCGCCTCCCACGACCGGCCGAGGCGCTCGGAGACGGCAATCGCGCCGAGCGCAAAAAGAAGCGCCGCCCCGCAAATTCCGACGAGGCGGCGCACCATTCGATCCGGAGGAGCTAGGCCGAGGCCTGCATCCTTGTCGTGTTCGGACCGCCAGTCTCGCGCCACATGTGGTCGATCTTGTCGATCATTTCGAGCAGCTTCTGGGCCTCGTCGATGTCGACCGTGCGCTTCACCTGCGAGGCCTGCTTGGAGGCCTTCCAGCACACCTCGTGCAGGTCGGGGAACTTCTCGACGTGCTCAGGCTTGAAGTAGTCGTGCCACATCACGTCGATGTGGTGCTTGGTCAGCTCGGCGCGCTCTTCCTTCACGACGATGCAGCGGGCGCGGAAGAGCTCGTCCTTTGAATCTTGATACTTCTGGATGATCTTGTAGCAGGACTCGGCTTCAATGCGCGCCTGCTGAGGGTCGTAGACACCACATGGGATGTCGCAGTGTGCGTGGGCCGTTGTACGCGGGGCGAGCGCACGGAGGGCTCCGGATAGCATTGGCTGACTCCTTCTTACTGGGCTTACGCACCTCATTCTGCGCCGGTTCCGTTTCGATCGCCCACGGCCGCCTCGTCGAGGAGTTCCGCCAGGCTCGCAAATCATCAGACTGATCCGAGCCAGTCTCCGTGTCCTCGGTATACTTAGGTGCGTCCCCACGAATTTGATAATCCCTATCGTAATGGTGGTAAATCCCCGTTGTTGAAAGCTGTTTTTGGCATGGCCAGCCCGATAACCGACGCCGGCGCGCGCATCGAACGCCCGCTTCCCGTGAACCTGACTCACCTCGATGCGCTCGAGGCCGAGTCCGTTTTCATCATGCGCGAGGTTGCGGCCGAATTTGAGCATCCCGTCCTCCTCTTCTCGGGCGGCAAGGATTCAATCGTTCTGCTGCGACTCGCCGAGAAGGCTTTCCGCCCGGCGCGCTTCCCGTTCCCGATCATGCATATCGACACGGGCCACAACTTCCCCGAAGTGCTTGACTTTCGCGACCGGCGGGTCGAAGAGCTCGGCGAGCGGCTGATCGTCGCCTCGGTCCAGGAATCGATCGACAAGGGACGCGTCAGCGAAGAGCCCGGCAACCCTTCACGCAACAGGCTGCAGACCACCACGCTGCTCGACGCCATCCTCGAGCACGGCTTTGACTCGGTTTTCGGCGGCGCGCGTCGTGACGAAGAGAAGGCACGCGCCAAGGAGCGCGTCTTCTCATTGCGCGACGAGTTCGGCCAGTGGGAGCCGAAAGCGCAGCGGCCAGAGCTGTGGAACCTCTACAACGGCAGGATCCGCAAGGGTCAGCACATGCGCGTGTTCCCGATCTCCAATTGGACCGAGATGGACGTGTGGCAGTACATCGAGCGCGAGGAGCTCGAGGTCCCCTCGATCTACTTCGCCCATGAACGGGACGTTTTCCGCCGCGATGGCATGTGGCTATCGACGAGTGAGTTTCTGCCCCATGGCGCGGACGAGCAGGTACAGCGCATGACAGTCCGCTACCGCACGGTGGGGGACATGACCTGTACCGGCGCGGTCGATTCACCGGCCGGCAACATCGCCGACATCATCCTCGAGGTGGCCGCGGCGCGGATCACCGAGCGTGGCGCCACCCGCGCCGACGACGCGTTCAGCGAGACATCGATGGAAGACCGCAAGCGCGAGGGCTACTTCTAATGGATCTCCTGCGCTTCTCCACGGCAGGGTCGGTCGACGATGGCAAGAGCACGCTCATCGGCCGGCTGCTGTTCGACTCGAAGGGCATCTTCGAGGACCAGCTCGCGGCGATCGAAAAGACCAGCCGCCGGCGGGGCTACTCCCAGGTAGACCTGGCGCTGCTGACAGACGGCCTCCGCGCCGAGCGCGAGCAGGGCATCACGATCGACGTCGCCTACCGCTACTTCGCAACGCCGCGGCGCAAGTTCATCATCGCCGACACGCCCGGCCACGTTCAGTACACGCGCAACATGGTCACCGGCGCATCGACTGCCGACCTCGCGATCGTGCTGATCGACGCCCGCAAGGGAGTCCTGGAGCAGTCACGCCGGCATGCTTTCATCGCTTCGCTGCTGGGCATCCCGCACCTCGTCGTCGCTGTCAACAAGATGGATCTCGTCGGCTACAGCGAGGAGGTCTTCGACCGGATCCAGGACGACTTCGCGACGTGGGCCCAGAAGCTCGACGTTCACGACATCCAGTTCATCCCCATCTCCGCGCTGCACGGCGACAACGTCGTGACGCGGTCGCTGGCGATGACCTGGTACCAGGGGCCGTCGCTGCTGTACCACCTGGAGCACGTCTACATCGGCTCGGATCGGAACCTGATCGACGCCCGGTTCCCGGTCCAGTGGGTCATCCGCCCGCAGACCGATGCGCATCACGACTACCGGGGTTATGCCGGGCAGGTTGCGGCGGGCGTCTTCCGTAAGGGCGACGAGGTGATGGTCCTGCCGTCCGGCAAGCGGACGCGCATCGCCCGCATAGAGACCCAGGACGGTGAGCTGGAATCGGCAGCACCGCCGATGTCAGTCTCGATCCTGCTCGAGGATGAGATCGACATCTCGCGTGGCGACATGATCTGCCGCCCACACAACCAGCCGACGGTGGCGACGGAGCTCGACGCCATGATGTGCTGGATGGCCGACGCACCGTTGCGCAAGGGCGGTCGCTACCAGCTCAAGCACACTACGCGGAGCGTCAAGGCCATGGTCGACGATCTTCGCTATCGCATCGACGTCAACACCCTCCACCGAGACCAGGACGCCACGGAGCTCGGCCTGAACGAGATCGGGCGCGTCCGATTGAAGACAAGCGGCCCGTTGCTGCTGGATCCCTACGACCTGTCCCGCACCACCGGTGGCTTCATCCTGATCGATGAGACGAGCATGGACACGGTCGGCGCGGGCATGGTCCTCCAGGCAGGACCAGAGCAGCAGCAGATGTCCGAAGAGGAAGTTTTCGAGGCCGCCGCCGCGTAATATCTCCCGGCATGGCATCGAGGGGAACCCTGTCTGACGCGGGCCCCAGCACCTGCCCCTTCGTCGCCCTCGAGCTCGACCGCGACCGCCGCTCGGAGCGACCCGACTATCGCCACCGCTGCTACGCCGAGCAGGTGCCGGCGCCGCGGACGATCGCCCATCAGGAGCGGTTCTGCCTCTCGCCGAACTTCTCGGGCTGCCCCATCTTCCAGGACTGGGCCGTTCGTGCTGCCGCGCGTCCCGTGCCGCTGCCGCCGGGTCACGAGGGCGGCCGCCGCGCCACGCCTGATCCGCGGGGCAGGGCGCTGGCTGGCGCCGCAGCGACGTCGATGGCCGCGTCGGAAATGGTTGCCCCTGCGAGCGATCCGTCAGTCGCCCCGGCCCTTGAGCCTCAGCCGCAGGAGGTCTGGCCCGATTCGATGGCCACGGCACTCCCTGTTGTCGACGCAGCGGCCGCCGCCGAAGGGCTTGCGCCTGAGCCCATAGACGAACAACAGCTCGCGGCGTTCGATGCTCAGCCGATCGACAGCGTCGAGCCAACGCCGCCCGTCGAGGCCTCGACGCTTGCCGCCGCCGCCGTGACGCCACCACGCGCGCCGATGGACCGAACACCAATCCCCCAGACGCCCGGATACGAGGCGGATCCGATGGACCCCGACGAGTCGGACGCCGCTGCCGTGCCTGCCTTCCTCGCCGGTCGGTCGTCCAGGCCGCCTCTGTCGCCGAAGGCTGACGAAGGCGTCCCGCGCGAGGATGTTGTCCCCTCGTGGGAGATCGATGGTCGATTCGGCGCCCAGGCTGGCGGCGAGCCCAGAGGCGACGGTGCGCTCACCAGGTTGCTCACAGTCGTCGCGGTGATCATCATCCTCGCGCTGGGGGTGCTCGCGGTGATCCTGATCCCCGGCTTGCTCTCGGGTAGCCCGCAGCAGACCACTCGACCGAGCGTGCTGAGAACCGCGCTGCCCACCACGTCGCTCATTGCGGTCGTCCCCACCACGTCGCCACTCGCGACGTTGGCGACGCCATCGCCGATCACCCAGCCCACGGTCGCCGCAACGCCCGGGCCAAGCCCGATGCCCTACACGATCAAAGCTGGCGACACGCTGGCAAGGATTGCTCGGCGGGAGGGGATCACGGTCGACGACATCCTGGCCGCCAATCCACAGATATCCAACCCGAACGACATCCAGGTCGGCCAGAGGATCGTCATCCCGCTACCGGTGGCAACACCCGCACCCTGACGCGTCTACTCGCTAAGGGCGGTGCTGGAGGCGCCGGTTAGCGCGGCGCGAAGTTGATTGCGGTGATCTTCCCTGCCTCAACACGGAACGTTGCATCGAGGTGCTGTGAAGGCGCGCCGGGGCGCAGGACGAGCAGGTCGCATTCGTAGTTCACGCCTGTGTCGCGAACGCCGCCCGGGATCATTCGAAGGCCCTTGTCGGCGCGCAGGAACCACCCGCTGACCTCGTCGATCCCACGCATCGTGCGGACGCTTCCGAGCACGTGAACGCGCATCTCAGCCTTCTCGTCCATCAGCTTGACGGCCGACTCCCGATCGCCCCCATTCAGGAGCTCGAAGAACTCGTCCATCGTTTCGACTGCGCCCATCGCTCCAGTTTATGGGCTCCGCCTCCGCAGTGGCCCTTCGGGCCCTGCTGCGCGCGTGCGGCGAGCCGTCGCGTTTGCGACTCCTCGCCTCCCGCTTGCTAGTACCCGCCTCCGGCGCCGCCTCCGCCGCCACCGCTGCTCCCCCCGGAGAAGCCGCCCGAGCTGCCCGAGCCGCTCGAGCTGGGCGAGTTGCCGATGCTGCCCAGGGCCGACATCATGCCGCCGAAATCGGGTACTCCGGAATTGGAGAACAGCCCAGGCGCGATCCCGCCCGGTCCTGAAGACCCGCCGCCTGAGACGCCCGATCCATACCAGCCGGGGAACCACGGGTTGTACGCCGTGACCCCGGCCTGAGCGTCTTCGGCACTGCGGGCGAGGACCCGCTCAACGTCCCCTTGAAGGCCGAGCGCCGTGCCCCAGACCACGGCTTGGTCGGGAGTCTCGAGCCAGTCGAGCTTGGCTTCGTCCACCACCTGCTGCATCGAGCGCGCCTGCTCCATAGTCTTCTCGAGCGTCCGCCGGTAAGCAGCAAGCATCGCGAAAATGACAGCGCCGGCCATCGTCCTGGCCGGCATGGAACGCGCGATGAACAGGATCACCACGCCGGCTGCGACGAGCGCAACGCCAAGAATCGTCAAGCCGCCACTGGGCAGGTTGAAACCGGCGATGACCGACACGACACCGAGAACGATGACGATCCAGCCGCGGCCTCGCCAACGGCCAGTGGCCTTCTGCGGCGGCTCGCGGAACCAGCCCTTGGCGGTGACGTGCTTCTCGATCGTGGTGTCGAATCTCGCCGCGTACTGCCCGAACTTGGTTATGTCGTCAGGCTCGATGTAGTAGTTGTCCGATGGCGTCGCTATGCCGCGCAGCCGGGCGAGGGCGTAATCCTCGGCGTCACTCAGCGGCCGCCGCCGATTGCGCAGGACGTTCGGGTCGTTCGTCGGCTCGAGCTCCATCTGGATGCCCGCCTTCTTGCCGATGCCCAGCAGACCGCCTTCCTCGCGGAAGCTGAGTTCGCCGCGGCTGGCGAGGTCGAGCATGGCCGTAGTCAGGGCCCGTCTCGACGCCTTGCCCTCCCAGACGACAGCACCGGAGGCCGCTGTGAGGTCGGGCGGCGGTGCCGGCATGAGGATCGACGGGTCGTCAAGGTAAACAGGGTCCTTGCCGTAGCGCACCCACGACCATGACGCCGCTGCGATGAGGAATACAAACGCCAGCGGTCCCCCGACGAGTCCGACGAGCGCGTCGAGGATGCGCGCCGTTTCGAGCATCCGCGCGTGGTCTGAAGTGGCGTTTTGGTCGATCCTCGCCAGAGCGGCGAGCAAGGCACCGTCCTCGTCGCACTGCTGGAGCAGCGGAACCATAACTTCGTCGAAGATCTGCTGCCGCTCGCTGTTGGAGAGGAACGCGGCGCGATAGCCGGGACCCGCGTACAGCTGCACCCGGCCATTGCCGCTCACGCCGGGCAGGCACTGCTGGCGGTTGGTGTTCCACATGATCGCCAGGCCATCGTCGAAGCCCGCCCGGCCCACGCCCCATTGGTCGATCAGCGCGATCGCGTCCTGCTCGGTCGACTCGTCATCCGAACCGGGCTTGTACTGCGTGTAAATCACGACCTCCGCGCCGATGCGGTTCTCGATGGCCACGATGACGTATGTCGCGGCCGCCTCTGTCTGCGGGGAGAGGATCTCGGCGTAGTCGTAGACGACGACATCGTTGACCGGGTTGGGGAAGGGCGGTCCAGGCGGGGGAGAGGCGGCGAGGACCAGGCCAGCCGCACTCAAACTCATCAGGCCGGCGGCCAGCGCGGCCCGCCCGATCAACTGACGGCCTTCATGGGCGGGCCGGAGGCTGGGCCATGACGCGGCCCTCGGCACGTATCCGTCGCACGAGCTCGGCGGCGAGCTCGTAACGGCCGAAGCTGGGCATGATGTAGGTGCCGTCGACCAGTGGCCGCATCTGCTCGAGGAGCGAATGCGCCATCTCGAGGCCAATCTCTGCGCCGCGCTCGCCGGCTGCGGCCATCGCGGCGCGCACCTCGTCAGGGATCGTGATGCCGGGCACCTCGTTATGCAGGAACTCGGCGTGGCGGTGAGTGTGTAGCGGGAGCACCCCGAGCAGGATCGGCCGCGGCAGTCCCGACGGCCAGCGCGCTGACGCCGCCTGCATGAATCGGTCCCATTGGTCGAAGCCGTAGATCGGCTGGGTCATGATCACGTTCGCGCCGGCATCCACCTTGGCCGCGATGCGCTCGATCTCCTGGTCAAGATCCGCTGCCGTCGGATCGAGGGCGCAGGCGATCGTGAACCCTGCCGGCGACCCGATCGGCTTGCCGGCCTGGTCCTCACCTCGGTTCAGCCGGCTGAGGATGCCGATCAGCCCGACCGAATCAACGTCCCAGATGCCCGTACCGGTGGGGTAATCACCGACGCGCGGCGGGTCGCCGGTCAGCGCCAGGATGTTGCGGACGTCGAGCGCATGAGCGCCCAGGAGCTCCGATTCGAGCGCCATCAAATTGCGATCGCGGGTCGTGAAATGGACCAGGCACTCGAGGTCCAGGTCGTGCTGGATGCCGAACGCAACCGCAAGCGCGCCCATCCGCACGCGGGCCATGGCGCTGTCGCTGATGTTGACGATGTCCACGCCCGACTCCTGGAGCAGGCGGGCGGCCTCGATGGTGCGCTCGATGCGCACCGAACGCGGTGGGTCGATCTCGACGCTGACCACGAATTGCTTTTCAGCGAGCAGGCTGGCCAGGCGCGTTGGTGGCGGCGGTTCGGCGGCCGGACCACTGTGTCGCTCCGCGACCGGGGTCCGGGGCGTGCCGCCAATCTCGTTCTTCTGGGTCGTCCCCCCAGCCAGCGAGCGCTGCCGTGCGCTGGCGATGTCGAGGGCCTGGCGCATATGGCGGATGTGCTCCGGCGTGGTACCACAGCAACCGCCGATGATTCGCGCGCCGGCATCCAAAAGGCGCGGCACCTCCTCGGCGAAATACGCGGGCCCGGCCGCGTAGACGAACTGGCCCTCGACACGTTGCGGGAGGCCCGCGTTGGGCACGATGCTGCGTGCAAGGCCTGGTGACGGACGGCCCATCTGGGTCAGCGCGTCGATACAGATCTGCGGGCCGACGCCGCAGTTGACGCCGATTGCGTCGACGCCAGCCCGTGCCAGCGCCGTGGCCGCGGTCTGCGGGCTGGTGCCGTCAACGGCGACGAGGTCCTCGCCGAAGGTCATCTGGGCGACGATGGGCAAATCGCTCAATGCCTGCGCCTCGGAAATGCCGGCGAGCAGCTCGCTCAGGTCGCTGAATGTTTCGAACAGCAGGATGTCGACGCCGCCCTCGAGTAGGCCCTCGATCTGCTCTCGGAACGCTGCGCGTATCGCGGCGTCCCCCGGGCTTTCGGGGCCGTGAAGGGGAGTCTCGAGCGGCCCGATCGAACCCGCGATCAGCACATCCCGCCGGCCCGCCACGTCACGCGCCTCGCGCGCGATCTGCGCTGCGCGACGATTGAGCAGGGCTGCTTTCTCGGCGAGGCCAAAGGGCGCGAGGCGGAACCTGTTGGCGCCAAAAGAGCTGGTTTCGATCACATCCGCGCCGGCGTCAATGTACTCGCGGTGTATCGCACCGATGAGGTCAGGCCGGCTCTCGACGAGCTCGTCCAGCGACGAACGCTGGGGCACACCGCGGCTGAACAGCAGCGTGCCCATCGCGCCGTCGAGCAGCAACGGGGCACGCTCGAGGCGCTCTGCGAACGCGCGCCGTGCGTGTGACGTCTGGATTTCAGCCATAAGAGTTCCAAGGTTACGGCACGTGCAGGTCAGGTTGGATCGTGCGCCCTCCGTTTCGTCCTCGGGTCCGCCCTCGTTTCACCCCATGAAAGTAAAAGCCAAGCAGAGGTCTCGAGCGGCTGGTTTGGTCCGGGAGCGTGGCCGTGTGTTTCATGCCATGTAACACGCGGCCATAGAGGGCCCGATTTGGACCGGATCTTGGCCGTTACTTCCACCCGGTGAAACAGGCACGGCGGAGAGACAGGAGCAGCGGAGAGACAGGAGCGGCGGTGAAACAGGAGCGGCGGTGAAACAGGAGCGGCGGCGCGACAGGCACGGCGGACCGGGCTAGCTCAGGCTCCTCAAACTGCCGCGGCGGCGCAGGAAGGTGAGCTGGCCGCCGTCCCACGCCACCTCGGATGGCCGCGGCCGGCCGTTGTACGTGCTTGACATCGACGATCCGTAGGCACCGGCCATGCCGATGGCCATGATGTCGCCGCGCTCGACGGCCGGCAGCGGCGCCGTTCCCAGGGTGTCGGTCGACTCGCACACGGGCCCGTCCACGCGCACAGTGACCGTCGCCGGGGCGCCGTCCGCTGAGTCGCGGTCGGCGGCGTCGATCGGCTGGCCGAGAGACGTGAGCGCAACCATCGGATGCGCCGCTCCATACAGGGCGGGCCTGAGCAGCTCGGTCATGCCCGTATCGAGCACGACGATCGGTGGCTCGCGGTGGCGGACGTGAAGCACTCTGCCGATCAGCCAGCCGCAGCCCGCGACAACCGCTCGACCCGGCTCAATCGCCAGCCGGCGCGGACGGGCCGCCGCGGGAATCTGCGCGAGCTCTGCCCTCGCCTCGGCTGCAAATCGGGCCGCCGACGGTACCGAGTCGGGCTCGCCGTCGTAAGCCACCGGGAAGCCGCCGCCCGCATCCAGCGTGTCGAAGTCCTTCAGGGTCGCCCGCTGGAGCTCCAGCAATCGGAGGCCGACCCGAAAGGAGGAGCGCCACGCATCAACTGCGCCCAGCTGCGAGCCGACATGTAGATGGATTCCTCTCCAGCGCAGCGGACCGTCCGGCCCGCCGCCAGCCTCGATCACCGCCGAGAGCTCTTCCGGCAGCACGCCGAACTTCGACGACGGCGCCCCGACCGCAAGTGCGTTCAGGGTCTCCGGCGCGACCTGCGGATTGACCCGCACGAGCACGTCCAATCGGCTTCTCCCTCGAGCGCCGTTCCCGGACGAGAAGCGAGCGGCCTGGGCTGCCAGTGCCGCGGCATCTTCCTCGCCCTCCACGCTGACCCACAACAGAGGGGTCTTGTCAGCGGCGAGCCGCGTGGCGAGGGCGAGATCGCGATCGGTCTTGCCAATGCCTTCGAGAACGATCCGAGCCGGCGCCACCCCGGCGCGGCGCGCCAGCCCAATCTCGCCACCGGAAACGGCGCTGACCGCGAAACCCTGGGTGGCGATCTCGCGGACCAGGCCGGGGAGACCGTTGGCCTTCATCGAATAAAGTCGCAGCCACGGATCGGGAAAGGCATCGTGCACGGCGCCGGCATCCTGTCGGAGGCGCGCCATGTCGTACAGGTAAAGCGGTGTCCCGAACCTGCGCGCCGCCTCCAGCGCGGCCGTGGCGAGCTCGGGCCTCAGATCCGCGGCGTCACCAGTCGAACGAGCGCCAGCAGGGTCGACACCACGCTGATCACGATCGCCGTCAGCAGCGCGGTGATGATCACGTCGAGGTCGATCCTTCCCGGTGGCCACCCGGATAGGGTGAACCCGAGCTTCAGGCTGTCGCTGATAAGGGCGGTCACCAGCACCATCGCCGTGTTGATAACCAGGCCGACCAAACCGAATGTGAGCAGGGTCAGCGGCAGGCTCAGAAGGCTTACGATCGGCCGCAGGTAGGCGTTGACGAGTCCAAAGATCGCGGCCACCGCGGCGAGCTTCCATAGGTCGCCGGTGAAGGTCGCTCCGGGGACGACGTAGACCGCGGCGATCAGCGCGATCGCATTGATAGCGACGCGGATGACGATGTCCAACAAGGAGCCCTCCGTCAGTCGGTTGCGGACCTGATTCGCCCGTCGACCGCTGGCCATGCTACATCCCGATCCTGAGGCTAGGATGGCCGCCCCGTCCTGCACCGAATGCACCGAATGCACCGGAGGCTAACAACCCTTGACCGATTCTGGAGCGCACTTCACGCCGCTCGCCAGGGACACTCGGCCCGAGCCACGCACGCCGTTCGACTTCGCCCTCCACCGTCTCCTCGACGACTGGTTCGAGGCCGAACCGATCTGGGCGACCCAGGTCGGCTATCACGCCTTTGACGATCGGTGGCCAGACCCAACGGACGCCGGCCGAACAGGCCAGCTGGCGATGCTGCGACACCATCGGGCGCGACTCGAGGCTCTGCCCGAGGCAGAGCTGACGCCGGCCGAGCGGATCGATCGCGGCATCACGGTGGAAGCCATCGATGCGGCAGAGTTCGAGCTCGCCGAGCTGCGCGAGCCGGCATGGGATCCGCTGAGCTACGTGTACCTGGGCGGCAGCGGACTGTTCAACATCCTCGCCCGCGACTACGCCCCGTGGCAGCATCGGGGCGCGGCCTTCCTGGGCCGGGTGCGCGCGCTTGCCGGGTTCCTCGATTCAGCGGCAGCCGCCCTGACCGGCGTGGCGGGAGGATCCGTCTCCCTGCTGCACACTGAAACGGCCGTCGCGCAGTTGAGTGGCATCACGGACCTGATCGACCAGGGCGTTGCCGAGGCCAACCAGCGTGCCACCGCGGACAACGCCACTGCGGGCGACCGAGATATCGCTACAGCGCTGGCAGGGGAGGCTGGGAGGGCGAAAGAGGCCGTCGAGGAATTCCGTCGCCGGTTGCGGGACGAAATTGCACCACGCGCGGCCGGTGAGGGCCGCCTCGGACCAGAGCTCTTTCAGCAGAAGCTGCGCCATACGCTGTCCAGCGACCTGTCATACGCGGACCTGGCGGATCGAGCCCGGCACGACTACGACCTGGTCCGGGCAGAGATGCTCAGGCTGGCCCGCGAGGCTTGGCCGGACTGGCTGCCGGGTGAGACGATGCCGTCCGGGGAGAATGAGACGATCGGCCGAGTGCTGGATGCCGTCGCCCAGGTCCACCGCCAACCGCACGAGCTGCTCGACTGGTCGAAGGCCGAGGTGGAGCGAATCGAGGCATTCTGCCGGGAGCGGAACATCATCGGCCTTCCCGACGACCCGCTGCAGGTCACGTGGACCCCGGTTTTCATGCGCGCCTACGGCGGCGCTTTCCTGGAGTCGCCCGGGCCGCTGGACAAAGGCCTGTCGAGCTACTTCTGGATCACTCCGCCCGACGAGAGCAAGGGTCCCGAGGCAGTCGAGTCGTACCTGCGCGAGGAGAACGACCGCATGCTGCGCCTGTTGGCGATCCATGAGGGCGTCCCCGGCCACTACCTCCAACTGGCATGGTCCAACCGGACACCGAACCTCGCCCGCGCCGTCTTTGGCAGCGGCATGTTCGCCGAGGGGTGGGCGGTCTACGTCACCCAGGTGATGATGGACCTGGGCTACGGCGATTTCGAGCCAGCGCTGATGCTCAATCACTGGAAGTTCTACTTGCGCGCAATCACCAACGCGCTGATGGACGTCGCGATCCACACCGCGGACATGACCGAGACGGAGGCGATGGATCTGATGGTCGTGGGCGGGTTCCAGGAGGAGGACGAAGCCCGCAGGAAATGGCTCCGCGCGCGGCTGACCTCGACGCAGCTGTCGACCTATTACCTGGGCTCGATAGGCATGTGGGAAATGGAAGTTGAAGCGCGCCGGCGCGCCGCGTCCGGTGCGGGCCAGGCAGCCGACTCTATTCCCGAGCAGCGGGTCGTCGGCGGACTGGGCGAGACACCGGGCTTCGATTACCGCGCCCATCTCGAATCGGTCATCTCGCACGGCACGCCGCCCATCAAGTGGGTGAGCCGAATCCTTTTCGGCGCGTAGGTGCGGCGGTCATGGACTTCGCGCTGATCCTGCCCAGCTACCGCGAAGGTGCTTCGACCGATTCGATCGACGCCGCCGCGGAGACCGCCGCGCGCCTGGGCTGGCATTCGGTATTCACCACCGATCACGTCCTGGTCGAGCCGTCCGAGCGATCGTCGGACTACTTCAACGTCTTCGACGCGGTCGCGACGGTCGGCCACGTTGCCGCGCGCCAACCGACGCTGCTGGTGGGCATCAGCGTGGTCGTCGTGCCGATGCGCAACGCCGTTGTACTCGCCAAGGAGCTGGCCACGCTCGACGCGCTATCGGGAGGGCGGCTCATCGCAGGTGTCGGAGTTGGCTGGAACAAGACCGAGTTCGAGTACCTGGGCGCCACAGATCGGTTCCACCATCGCGGCGCCTACCTGGACGAAGCCATCGCCATGTGGCGCCAGCTATGGCGTGGGGATGAGGGTCCATTCCATGGTCGGTTCCACCAGTACGAGGAGATCCGCTTCGCGCCGCTGCCGGCGCGGGGCGAGGACCTCGTCATCTGGGTCGGCGGCCGAAGCCCGGGAGCACTCCGCCGGGCAGGGCGGCTGGGCCACGGCTATCACTCATCGGCGACCGGACCGGCGCAGTACGAGTCGCGCGCGGCCACCGTTCGGGCGGCGGCGGCAGAGGCTGGCCGGCCAGAGCCGACGTTCTCGGCGCGGGTCAGGGTGGCCGTCGGGGACGAGGAACCTCCCTTCTACATGCTCACCGGCGACCCTGACGCGATGATCCGCGAGCTTCGGGCGTTCGAGGCTGTTGGCGTCAGCCATGTGGCGGTCGACTTCGCAGAGACCGACGCAGAGCGGGTGCGCGACCTGGTCGAGCGCTTCGATCGCGAGGTTGTGGCCGCCGTCCGATGACCGACAGCCGGCCAGGAGCACCGCCGCGAAGGCCCGCGACAGCCAGGCGGCGCCAGGACATCGACGTACCGGCAGACAGCGCGGCGCCGACGCCGTCCGAGCTCGACGCCATCGAGCGCCTGCATGCGGCGTTGCCGGACCTGATCAGCGGGCAGGTCACCGATGATCCTGCGCTGGGCGTCGTCTGGGTTCGATTCGCTCACCGCGTTCCAACCCTGAGCTTCGCCAAATGCGTCAGGTGGCCCGCTGAGGAGTTCGACGCGAGAGTCGCGACTGTCGTAGAGCGGATGCGCGCCAACGGTGACTGGCCGGCGATCACCATCGCGG